>CBIMZH010000007.1:0-17052 GCA_966248255.1 uncultured Cellvibrio sp. | reverse complement strand
GAAGGGAAGTTCCGCAGTTATAGCCAAACGGCGGCGGATTTTTATAGCGATCTTTTCCCCTACAAAGATGCGCAGAACTTTTTGGCTCGGGATAAGGAGTTGAGCCCATTTGACTCCACTATTTTTGGCCTGGGCGTAACCTATAAGCTGCCTGTGGGATTGGTACCCTGGGTGGAAAAAACAACGCTCAATTTTTACTGGGACAGATTTGATATTAAGTACGACGATTTTCGCGATGCGCGCGTCTCGCCCCAGGAGTACGCTGCAGGCGCTGAGCCACTTTATAACCTCAATGCGGATGTCTTCCGTCTGTTTGTCTCCTTTTGGTATTAGCTTGTCTCAGGTGGCGCTCCTGGCGAGCGCTGTCTGCCTTTACCTTTCTCCACATCCAAAGTTATTAAATAGGCGTATCATCTGAAGAAATTTCAGAGGAGATGCACCATGGGCTTAAAATCTATTACCCCCGAATTGTTTATGCTGGCTGCAGGTTTAAGTCTCAGTCTGGGGGCCAGTGCCTGCCCTGAATATCTGCAGGGCGAATACCGCAAACTCCACTCCAAGCAAAGTGTCAATCTTTGTGAACTCACCGAAAACAAGCCTGTTTTAATCGTCAATACCGCCAGCCATTGCGGTTTTACCTCTCAGTTTAAAGAGATGGAGGCTGTCTATGAGCGCTACAAGGATAAGGGTTTAGTCGTGGTAGGTTTTGCCAGTGATGATTTTAAACAGGAGGATGGCGACGAGGAGAGGGCGGCGACTATTTGTTATTTAAATTACGGCGTGACCTTCACTATGCTAGCTCCCACCCATGTGAAGGGCAAAAAAGCCAATAAAGTATTTAAAGCTTTAGCTAAAGAGTCTGAAGCGCCCAGTTGGAATTTTAATAAATATCTGGTCGATAAAAATGGCAAGCTGGTTGCCCATTTTGGCAGCAAAATTAAGCCGGATGACGAGCGGATTATCAAAGCAATTGAGTTGCAGCTTTGACTGCTTAGGGACGTTGGATTGAAGCGTAATTTGGATGTTTGGGGGCTTTGGGTTTAATTGGATAATCAAAGTTTAGAAAAGTAGCTTCGTTGTAAACAATGCGGATTCGTAATGTTCTGAGAAATGCCCTCTATGTCCAGATGAACATAGAGGGCATTTAATTTACGGCGCAGCGTTGACGTTTACAAGGTATTCAGTGGTCAATGTGCCAACTGGGGCTGGAGCTGATCTTGTAACTTTGATTGTTACCCAGCCAACAGGTGTTTTGTCCACCGCAGAAGCAGAGATAGACACAGAGACTTGGGTTGGGTCATCAGACGCGGGAAGCGGGCCTTTTGGGGCGATGTCTGCTTTACCATCAGTTAGATTACTCGTGTCAACACTTAGTGTAGTTCCCAGTGGTGCGCCGTTGCCATTTTCATCCGCAAGCCAGAACCAGGTGGAGCCTGAACCACCTTGTCCGACTGTGACATTGGTGTTTATAAATGGTAAAACACCTTGTCTCATTAGTAGTTGCTCGCTGGTTACTACAAGAACATTCTGTTGGCGTATTGTCACCTGTGTGCGAGTACAGTTGCCAGCCAGTTCATCATCGCTATTGCAGAGAACACCGTTGTATATGCCGTTACCGGTGTTGTGAGCCAAATCCTCATTAAAGTCGATAAACTCTTCGTCGCTATCTCGCACACCATTTTCATTTTTATCTACATAAGCTTCTGACAAATCATCGCATGGTTGAAGAGTAGTGTTGCCAGCGGGTACTTGATAGCTTGATAAAGGGGTGCTTGCTTCACAGGGATTTGGTGAGACGGATGAATAGCTGGCAGCTGTTATGAATTTATCATCAGACGCCTTCACATATGTACCTTTACCATCAGAGTCAATGAAGCTTTCATTGCCAATTGCAGTAGCTAGCACAGTAGTTCTACCTGCGCGCTCTTTGCGACAGGTCGCATAATCAGCTAGAGGTGTGCCGCTATTGTCAACGCAAAGCAAACGCTCCGGGGTATTGTCATTACTGTTTCTGAATATTTTGGGATTTTGGCTGCGCCAAGTAACGAAGCAAGCGCCAGTCGCATCGGTTTGGCAGCTGTCGTCAATAGAGCCACCCTCTGTAGTGAATGCAACAGTAGTTCCTGTTGGTGGCGGGTTGTTAAATGCGTCAGCAAGGCGCGCGGTTAAAACTGATTCAACCCCTTGAATATTCCAGCCTACTGGATTAGTGACGGATGCTCCAAGACTCATGCTGTCCTGATCGGGAATTCCGGTGGATATTACCAGTCGATCAGATTGAGTTGATTTTGTTGTTGTTGCTGTTGTGGCTGTGGCGGTAACACGGACGGAGGTGTGGATAGTGCCTGCTTTAACTGTGGTGGTGGCGTAACCTTGCTTGTCTGTTTTGGCTGTGGTTGCTGATAATCCGGCACCACCAACCGTCGTATTTAGGTTAAAGGTTACATCAACATCTTTAAGCGGGTCGTTATTAGAGCTATCGCTCAGTACCTGGAATCGCACAATCGAGGTTTCTTGTCCGCCTGTGCCGGCAAGGCTAATCAGAGTTGGTGTGGCATCTATGAATTTAATGCTTCCTAGTGCCCCCTGGGCAATAGTTAATGTTGTTTGCGCTTCTTTGGTGGTGCTATCTAATGAAGCATTGGCAGTTACCAAGTCATCACCAACGCAGCCTTTCGCGGTGTAAATAATTGTGGCTTCGCCGCCAATCGCGGTAATTGACTTAGTGCTCTCGCCTAATTCATTGGTTAACGTAGCTTCACCAGATGCAACGCACTTTGAGTTGAAGTTTACTACTACGTCACTTGTGACAAGTGTGTTGGTGGGGCTGACAATGTTTACGGTGAGGGCTGTAGTTCCCCCTGCTGATAGTTCATTTGATCCTATACCAACACCGATTTGACCTTCTGAAAACGAGTTTCCTGATCCCAAGCCAAGCTTGGTTGGAGTGACAGAGTCGATACTACTGGCAGATGAAGACGAACCTCCATCGCTGGTATTGGTTGAGCTTGAGCTATTGCTCGCAGCTGAACTGTTGTATTGATCCAATGGCGATGAGCTGCCACCGCCGCAGGCGGAAAGCATCAAGCCGAAAAGGGCTGCACTTATTAGCTTGGTTGTATCTTTTATCTGCATGGTTGTTTCCTAATTTACCTTGCCGCCAGCGGGCGAATTGTGAGCGCTGTAGGTTTGATGCGACTTCCGTTGGTCGCTCAGATTTGGGTTCAAGAATCTCCCCTAAAGCATTGACTCTAGAGTAATACTTAGCGCTTAAGGCTAGCCTATCTCGCTCTGTTATTAAAGGCTTTCCAAGCTAAAAATCGACCAGTGGTTGAGGTTTGGGGCTGGGGAATGTGAGCTTTTTGGCATTTTAATCTCCTTCTGGATTAACAGCGGGAATTGTGTGACACAGGTATAATCGCCCCCACTTTATTAATGCCACAGGTGCCAGATTTCATGGATCTCCCTCTTCTCTACTTAAAATCCCAAGCTGACAGACGCTTAAAGCTGGGGCATCTCTGGATTTACAGCAATGAGGTGGATACCGAACGCTCGCCGTTAAAGTCCTATTCCCTGGGGCAGCAGGTGCTGGTTGCGGCTAGCAGTGGCAAGCCCTTGGGGGTTGCGCTGATGAATCCCAATGCGCTCATCTGCGGTCGCTTGATTAATCGCGACCCCGCCCATCCTTTAAATAAGTCGCTGCTGGTGCACCGCGTCAAACAGGCTTTGGCGCTGCGTGAATTGGCTTTTTCCGAGCCCTATTACCGTTTGATTTACGGTGATTCGGATCTGTTGCCAGGTTTGGTGGTGGATCGTTTTGGCGATTACCTGGTGGTGCAAATTGCCAGCGCGGGCATGGAGCTAGTTAAGGATGAGATCGTTGAAGCGCTGGTGCAGGTAATTAAACCGCAAGGCGTGCTGCTGGCTAATGAGCACAGTGCGCGCAGCCTGGAAAACCTGCCCGAGTACACCCAGGTAGCCTATGGCCAGGTGCCTGAGTCGGTAGAGTTGATTGAAAATGGCGCGCGCTTTATGGCTCCGGTACAAACCGGGCAGAAGACTGGCTGGTTTTATGATCACCGGGTTAACCGCGCCCAGCTGCAGCAGTATGTGGCGGGCAAACGCGTGCTGGATGTCTTCTCCTATATTGGCGGTTGGGGGGTCCAGGCGGCAGTGGCGGGCGCTTCAGAAGTGTTTTGTGTGGACGTGTCCGCGACAGCAACAGATGCGGTTTTGGCCAACGCCCAACTGAATGGTGTTGAAGATAAGGTGGTTGCAATTCAAGGTAAGGCGATTGATGTGCTCAAGCAGCTGATTCAGGATCAGGAGCGCTTTGATGTGGTGGTGCTAGACCCACCGGCGTTTATTAAGAAGCGCAAGGATCAAAAGTCCGGCGAGGCGGCCTATCGCCATATCAATGAATTGGGCATGCGCCTGCTTGGTCGCGATGGCCTGCTTGTATCCGGGTCCTGCTCCATGCATTTGGGCAAAGATACGCTGCTGGATATAGTGCGCGCGGCAGGCCGTCATCTGGATCGCCAGGTGCAGATTATCGGTCAGGGTGGGCAGGGGCCGGATCACCCCATCCATCCTGCCATCCCTGAGACTGACTACCTGAAGGCAGTTTTCGCTCGCGTATATCTCGCCTGATTCCGCTGTTTGCTTATCCCTCGGTTTAGTCGCGCAGGCTGATATGCGGCCAGTTGCGCGACTGAGCCAGGGCGCTTAAGCGCTCATCACCATCGACAACCACTGGCTTGCCCACTTGCTCCAGCAGGGGCAGGTCGTTGATTGAGTCGCTGTAAAACCAGGCGTCTTCCAGCGCGAAGTCGCGCTCGGCCAGCCACTCCTGCAGGCGCAGGACTTTGCCATTCTGGAAGGTTGGTGTTCCCACAAAATCACCTGTGTAACGGCCATCGACCAGCTCTGGATCTGTAGTGATTATGTCGTCTACGCCCAGAGCCTGGGCAATAGGGCGAGTCACAAAGCCGTTGGTGGCCGTGATGATCAGCAGAAAGTCGCCGCGCGAGCGGTGCTCTGTCAGCAGTTGTTGCGCCTTGGGCAGCATCATCGGACTTATATATTCCGCCATAAACTCGCGATGCAGCTCGCCCAGTCGCTCCAGGCTGTGCTGGGTTAAGGGTTTGAGCGAGAACTGCAGGTAGCGGCGAATGTCCAGGGTCGCGTTCTTGTAGTCCTGGTAAAACTGGTCGTTGGCGATGCGATAGGCCTCGGCGTCCACCAGCTTTTTGTCGACTAAAAATTGGCCCCAGGAATAGTCGCTATCTCCAGCGATCAGGGTGTTGTCCAGGTCGAAAATTGCAAGTGCCACTGGCGATTACCTCGGTGCGAAAAAGGCGGCTAGCATACCCTTGGAACTCTAGCGGCTCAATCCAGGCGTTTACTCTGGGTAACACTCATGTAACAACTGGGTGCATCAGGTTGCGGCTTTGGTGAAGCCTGATATAGTGCAGAAATTACTGTTTCGTGAAACATTGCGAGCGGACGGGTATATATGTTTACCGAGTGAGCCGCTGAGTAGGAATTTAAACTGTGATTGATGCCGATGGCTTTCGTCCCAATGTGGGGATTATTTTAACTAACACTCAGGGGCAGTTGCTGTGGGCGCGCCGTGTTGGCGGTCAGGATGCATGGCAGTTTCCACAGGGCGGCATTAATGCCAATGAGACTCCAGAGCAGGCGCTTTACCGCGAGTTGCACGAAGAGGTGGGGCTGCGCCCTGAGGATGTTGAAATTCTGGCGTGCACCCGCGGCTGGTTGCGCTATCGCTTGCCGCATAGATTAATGCGGCACAACTCGCTGCCGCTTTGTGTCGGGCAAAAGCAAAAATGGTTTTTGCTGCGTATGCTCAGCGAAGACAATAAGGTCAGCCTGGATAATGGCGGGCGCCCGGAGTTTGATGCCTGGCGCTGGGTCAGTTACTGGTATCCCCTCGGCAAGGTAGTGTCCTTTAAAAAGGATGTGTATCGTCGAGCACTCAAAGAGTTGTCGCTGGTTCATGCGCAATTGGAGTCCACCGGGCGACGCCTGCGCGAACAACGACAATCCAGGCACTATTAAATTTCGCTGCGCTGACCCTTCTATATTTATAAGTCATCGCTCAGACAGACGAGTTACAAACAAGACGCTACCCCATGCTCAATTCACTACGCTCCATAGTTCAAGAGGTTAATGCCGCGCGCGATATGGCGTCGGCACTGGCCATTATAGTGGCGCGTGTAAAGGAGGAGATGCGTACGCAGGTTTGCTCTGTCTACCTGCGTGATGGTCAGGGCGATTATGTGCTTATGGCCACCGACGGCCTCAATGCCAGTGCCGTGGGGCGGGTGCGCCTGTCGGCAGGTGAGGGCTTGGTTGGTCGGGTAGTGGTGCGCGAGGAGCCTATCAACCTCGAGCATGCCGAAGCTCACCCCAGTTATCAGTATTTCCCCGAAACGGGCGAAGAGCGCTATAGCTCCTTTTTGGGCGTGCCCATTATCCACCATCGCAAAGTGCTGGGTGTGTTGGTGGTCCAGCAGGTTGAGCAGCGCCGTTTTGATGAGGGTGAAGAGGCGTTTCTGGTCACCATGTCGGCTCAGTTGGCGGGGGTTATTGCCCATGCTGAGGCTACCGGGGTGGTGGTGGCGGTGGGCGAGCGGCCTACCCAGGCCAAATTTGTCGGTGTGTCCGGCGCTCCGGGCGTGGCGATTGGCGAGGCGGTGGTCATAGCGCCTTTGGCCGATTTGCGCTCTGTACCCTATCAGGCATGTAAAGATGTTGAGCTGGAAATCGAGTTCTTTCATCGCTCGCTTATCGCTGTGCGCGAAGACATCAAAGGCCTGGGTGCCCAATTAAAAACCCATATCAACCGTGAAGAGCAGGCGCTATTTGATGCTTATCTGGCGATGCTCGATGACGCCTCACTTGGGGGGGAGGTGGTTGAGCGAATCCGCAAGGGGGCGACAGCTTCCTACGCTTGGAGCGAGGTGATACTTGAGCACGAAGCCATATTTAACAGCATGAACGACCCCTATTTGCGCGAGCGGGCAACCGACTTGCGCGACCTGGGGCGCAGGGTGCTGGCCTATCTGCAGGAGTCCAAGCAAAAGACGCGGGTGTTCCCCGATAAAACGATTTTGATCGGCGAAGAACTTACCGCCTCAATGCTGGGCGAGATCCCCAAAGACAAGCTTGCCGGCCTGGTGTCAGTGCTGGGGTCCAGTAACTCCCATGTGGCGATTCTCGCCCGCGCCATGGATATACCCACGGTTATGGGGGCTGTCGACCTGCCGTTTACCCAATTGGATGGTCGCCCGGTTATTGTCGATGGCTACAAGGGTAATGTTTACAGTGACCCCAATGACAATCTGCTTAAACAATACGAATCCATAGAGCTGGAAGAGCAGGCGTTTGTGCGCGGCCTGGAAGCGCTGCGCGATCTGCCCTGCGAAACCCAGGATGGCTATCGCTTGCCGCTGTTTGTAAATACCGGGTTGATGGCCGATGTGGTGCGCTCGCTGGAGCGAGGTGCAGAGGGGGTGGGCCTTTATCGCACCGAAGTGCCATTTTTACTGCGCGATCGCTTTCCCAGTGAGGAGGAGCAGCGCGGTATCTATCGCGAGCAGCTGAGCGCTTTCGCGCCCCACGCGGTAACCATGCGCACCCTGGATATAGGTGGGGACAAGGCGCTGCCTTATTTCCCCATAGAGGAGGATAACCCCTTCCTTGGCTGGCGCGGAATTCGCGTAACCCTGGATCACCCGGAGATCTTCCTGTCCCAGGTACGCGCCATGATTAAGGCGAGTGAAGGTCTGGATAATATGCGCATACTGTTGCCCATGATCACCAATGTGCACGAGGTTGAGGCTGCTCAGGGGCTAATCGCCAGGGTGCATCAGGAGTTGCTGGAGGAGGGCTATAAAGTCAGCTATCCGCAAATTGGTGCTATGGTGGAGGTGCCTGCAGCTGTGTACCAGGCGCGGGAACTTTCCCAGCGCGTGGATTTCTTATCCGTTGGCAGCAACGACCTAACCCAGTACCTGTTGGCAGTGGATCGCAACAATGCCCAGGTGGCAGGGCTCTATCAGGCATATCACCCGGCCGTATTGCGCGCGCTCCAGCATGTGGTAACCCAGGGGCATGCCGAAAACGTCAGTGTGAGCATTTGCGGCGAGTTGGCGGGCGACCCGGGGGCGGCAATTTTGCTTATGGCTATGGGCTACGATGTGCTCTCGATGAACGCCACTAACTTGCCCAAGGTTAAATCGGTAATTCGCAGTATTACCCGCACTCAGGCAAGTCAGCTGCTCGCCGAGGTTATGGAAATGAGTTACGCCGAAGATATTCAGGCGCACGTCAATCGCGCGCTGCGCGAAGCGGGCGCAACTCGACTCATTCTTCCCTCTGTCGACGATCCTGCAAGTTAAGCATCGGTTTGTCATCTTCCTTCATTTATTATGCCGGGCTCAGCAGGCTCGATAGAAAAGGTTTTGCTTTATGTTGACGTTCCCTGAATTGGACCCTATTGCCATTCAGTTGGGCCCCTTTCACCTGGGTGATAAGGTTTTAGGTCCATTTAATGTTCATTGGTACGGCATTATGTACCTCTGTGCATTTATGGCCGCCTGGGGGGTGGCCATGTACCGCACGCGCGCTGCCCATGCGGTCATCAATAAATTGCAGGTTGAAAACCTGATTACCTATGGCGCCTTCGGGGTGATCCTCGGCGGGCGCGTTGGCTATGTGCTCTTTTACGGATTTCCGCAATTTCTGCAGGATCCTCTCTGGCTATTCAGGGTGTGGGAGGGGGGGATGTCCTTTCATGGCGGCTTGATTGGGGTGATCTTGGCTATGCTGGTCTACGCCCGTCAGCTCAATATCTCCTATCTCAAATTGATGGATTTTGTTGCACCTATAGTTCCTTTGGGGCTTGGCTTTGGGCGTCTGGGCAACTTTATTAATCAGGAGCTTTGGGGGCGGGTTAGCGATGCGCCCTGGGCGATGATCTTCCCTAAGGCGATGGACCCAGCTGGTGTGGGGCGTCATCCCAGCCAGCTTTATCAGGCGCTATTGGAAGGCTTGGTACTTTTTGCGCTGGTGTTTTGGTTTTCGGCCAAGCCGCGTCCGCGCGCTGCCGTTTCTGGCGTATTTTTGCTAGGCTATGCGACTTTCAGATTTTCGGTGGAGTTTGTGCGCGAGCCGGATCAGGGCATAGGCCTTGATTGGTTTGGCTGGATGACGCGCGGCCAGGAACTCTGCCTGCCAATGTTTGCTTTAGGTTTGGTGCTTCTGGTCTATGCCTACTTTTATAGTCCTGAAGCCAAAGCACAAAAAGCAGCCAAGTCTTAGTTGGGTTTTTCATGAAGCAATATCTTGACCTTATGCGCGATGTGGTGGAAACCGGCACAGTGCGCGGCGATCGTACCGGTACCGGCACCCGCTCGGTATTTGGTCGCCAACTCCGTTTCGATCTCAGCCGCGGCTTCCCGCTGGTAACTACCAAAACTGTCCACTTGAAAAGTGTGATAGTGGAGCTGTTGTGGTTTTTGCAGGGTAGAACCGACGTAACCTGGTTGAAGGAGCGCGGTTGTAATATTTGGAATGAGTGGGCCACTGAAGATGGCGATCTCGGCCCTGTCTATGGCAAGCAATGGCGCAGCTGGGTCTGTCCCGACGGTTCAACAATTGACCAGATATCCCAGGTTGTTGAGCAAATTAAAACCAAGCCGAATTCGCGTCGCCTGATTGTCAGTGCCTGGAATCCGGCGGATCTGCCGGATGAGTCCCTGAGCCCCCAGCAAAATGTTGAGCAGGGGCGCATGGCGCTGGCTGCCTGTCATACGCTGTTTCAGTTTTATGTTGCCGAAAACAAACTGTCCTGCCAGCTGTACCAGCGCAGTGCTGATCTGTTTTTGGGGGTGCCTTTCAATATCGCCAGCTATGCGCTGCTCACCCATATGATTGCGCAGCAGTGCGATCTGGAAGTTGGTGATTTTGTGCACACCTTTGGCGACTGTCATCTCTACAATAATCACATTACAGACGACATAGTTTACGCACAATTAACACGCGAGCCGCGAGAATTACCTAGACTGCGCATCAAGCGCCGTCCGGCATCAATATTTGATTACCAGCTGGAAGATTTTGAGTTTGAAGGTTACGAGCCTCATCCGCGCATAATCGCTCCAATTGCGGTTTAATAAATAAGCGTTGTGTGAGGTAAATTGCAACATGCTTAATTCCAGGGTCTCGGTCGCGCTTATAGTGGCGACTGCCGCTAACGGGGTGATAGGGCGTAACAATCAGTTACCCTGGCATCTTCCCCAGGATCTCAAGTACTTCAAAGCCACTACTTTAGCCAAGCCAGTCATCATGGGGCGCAAGACCTATGAGTCTATTGGTCGCCCTTTGCCGGGTCGCCCCAATCTGGTGGTAACGCGCAATAGCGACTGGGCTGCTGTTGGTATTGAGGTGGTGCAGGGTTTGGATCTGGCGCTGGATCGCGCGCGGGAGTTAATCTCCTCCTCCGATCAGCTCAAGCCGGAAGTTATGGTTATAGGTGGTGCTGAAATTTATCGCTCCGCCCTGCCTTTGGCAGATAAGGTCTACCTCACCGAAATTGATTTGGAAGTTGATGGCGATGCCTGGTTCCCGGAATTGCCAGCGAATCAGTGGCGGTTGGCGAGTAGTGTTGAAGGAGAGGCTGGCAGTCCCCTTGGGCACAGGTTCAAAGTGTTCGAGCGAATTGTCAGTAAGGGAAAATAAATAACTAAAAGTTTTGTTCTCACGGGTTGGTGTTTTGATAAAGCGTTACAAAACTGTGACTCTGTTACCAGGCTGCCGACAAAAGTGTGAATGTGTTACCAGTGTGATACCTAAATACACACGTGCTTGGCTTTTGGATAAATCATTGGAAGTGGGCTATGTCGCTCATTACAATGCCGCAGTTCTTAGCCGCCTCTATGAGGCTACGTGGATAACGTGTCTGTGACAGCTTGCTGTCACTAACTCAATTGATTGAACACCCGAGTTGGGGGGAATATGAAAAATCAGCGATTGAAAGCCGTGGCTGTGTCCACCGTGCTTTCTGCCAGCGCGCTACTGGGTAGTGTTGCTATGGCAGATCAAACCCTGGATGCAGTTATCCAGGTAGGTCAAGCCAAAACCACTTTGGCTCAAGATTCTCAAAAGCGCATTGATCGCCTGGCTCAGGAGACCGATGACCTGCTGCAACAATTCAAGCAGCAAAACAAGCTGATCGATGACCTTCGCGTATTTAATGGTCAGATGGAGAAGCAAGTTGCCAAGCAACTCGAAGTTGTATCCGATCTGGATCAATCTATCGAGAAAGTAACCGTTATCGAGCGTCAAATCCAGCCACTGATTTTCCGTATGCTCGACTCCCTTGAGCAGTTCGTAAATCTCGATAAGCCATTCCAGCTGACTGAGCGTAAAGCTCGCATCGAGTCATTGCGTAATAACCAGGATCGCGCTGATATTTCTGTATCAGAAAAATTCCGTCAGGTTCTTGAAGCTTACAAAATTGAGTCTGCCTACGGCGGCACCATCGAAGCTTACAAAGATACTCTGAATGTAGGTGGTCAGGATCGCGAAGTTAACATTCTGCGTGTTGGTCGCGTTTCTCTGATGTACCAAACTACCGATGCCAAATCCTGCGGTACTTGGGATGCTACCCAAGGTCAATGGGTTCCGCTGGACGACTCTTACAACAGTCGCATCCTCAAAGGTCTGCGTATCGCTCGTGACCAAGCCTCGAAAGATATTATGACCATGCGCGTACAAGCTCCGGAGGCAGCACAATGAAAATGAAGTTCGTAAAAAGCTGCCTGTTTGTTGCAGCCGCTGGCCTGATGGGTTCCAGCTTTGCCATGGCTGAAGACAAGGCTGCCAGCCTTGATCAGCTGTTGGATATGGTTAAAAAATCTCAAATCAATGAGTCTCAAGAAGCCAAGCAACGCGAAGCTGAGTTTGCTCGTAACAAAGCAAACCAGGCAGCTCTGCTGGCCCAAGCTAAGGCTACTCGTCAAGCTGAAGAAGCTCGCTCTGCCGCTCTGGAAAAGAAATATGCTGAGCAGCAACTGCTGGTTACCCAAAAGAAAGCTCAGTTAAATGAGCGTCTGGGTTCCATGCGTGAACTCTTTGGTCACTTGACCTCAACCGCTGGTGACCTGCGCGCAACTCTGGATACCTCCCTGGTAAGTGCCCAGTACCCAAATCGCGGTGACTTCCTTGAGTCCTTGATTGAAAAAATGAACGGTAGCACCAAGCTGCCAGACATCGAAGAAATCGAGCGTCTGTGGTACGAGCTGCAACGTGAAATGGTTGAAACTGGCCGTGTTGTTAAGTTCCAAGGTACCGTTATCAAGCCAAGTGGCGAACAAGTACAACAAGAAATTGTACGTGTTGGCGTTTACAACCTGGTCTCTGATGGTAAGTACCTGACTTTTGACGGTGCAAAAATTCAAGAGTTGGCACGTCAACCAGAAAGTAACCTGTCTGATGCCAAAGCTCTGCAAGCTGCTACTTCCGGCACTGTTGATTTCGGCGTAGACCCAACTGGTCCAGCGGGTGGTCAACTGCTGACTGCGCTGATCGATACCCCAACTCTGTATGAGCGTTGGCAGCAAGGTGGCTCAGTAGGCTACGTGATTACCGCCGTTGGTGTAATCGGTGTTCTGCTCGGTCTGTTCCGTATTCTTGTGCTGCTTGGCGTAAGCGCCAAAGTAAGCGCTCAGCTGAAATCAACTGACAAGCCAAACACCAACAACCCATTGGGTCGTGTGCTGAAAGTGGCTCAGGATAATGCCAAAGTAGATACTGAAACTCTTGAGTTGAAACTCGAAGAAGCAGTTCTGAAAGAGCGTCCCGGTATTGAAAGCGGTCTGTCTATCCTGAAGATTATCGCTGCCGTAGCACCTCTGCTGGGTCTGCTGGGTACCGTAACCGGTATGATCCAGACCTTCCAGGCGATCACCATCTTCGGTGCTGGCGATCCGAAAAACATGGCTGGCGGTATCTCCGCGGCACTGGTAACTACCGTACAAGGTCTGGTTGTGGCTATCCCTGTTGTGCTGATGCACACCCTGGTTAACGGCCGCGCTAAAGCAGTTACCCAAGTTCTTGACGAACAAACCACCGGTATCATTGCCGAAAACTCTGAGCGCAAGTAGGAGATAACACATGCAGGCTTTACTGGACGCTTATGCTGCCATTGGAGCCTTTATGGATCAGGGCGGTTTTCTGATGTATTGGATCGCCGCCCTTACCTTTGTTATGTGGACACTCGCATTCGAGCGGGTGTGGTACTTCAAAGGTGGTCTGAAAGGCGATGTTCAGCAAGCACTTGTGGCTTGGGAGGCGCGTAAAGAACGCAAATCCTGGAATGCCCACCAAATTCGCAATGCGATGATTTCTCGCATGTCTGCCAAGATCAACCGCAACATGGACATGATCACAACGCTGATCGCTCTCTGCCCTCTTATGGGGTTGTTGGGGACTGTGACGGGTATGATTGAGGTGTTTAGTGTGCTCTCACTCACTGGTGGTGGCGATGCTAAGCAGATGGCTGGCGGCGTATCCAAGGCGACCATTCCGACCATGTCGGGCATGGTGGCAGCTCTCTCTGGGCTGTTTGTAAACACTTATCTTACGAGTGTAGCTGAGCGTGAAGATGCGTTGTTTGCCGATCACTTGACTATGGACCACTAAGTCATCGCTCAAAATTAACCTGTTATTAAGAGATGTCTCATGAGCGGGAAAAAAGCAAAACCTCAAGAGGAAGCTCAGGCAATTGACTTAACGCCCATGTTGGACGTTGTGTTTATCATGCTGATCTTCTTTATTGTGACTGCGACCTTTATTAAGGAGACTGGTAAAGAGGTTAATCGCCCAGAGGCGACTACCGCAGATGAAAAACCGAAAGCGAATATCTTGATTGCGGTTGGTTCTGATAATGAAATTTGGATTGACAAGAAAAAGGTTGATCCACGTGGCGTTCAAAAAGTTATTGAGCGTATGCGCGCCGACAACCCAAATGGCGGTGTTTCTATTCAGGCCGATACTGCAGCAGATATTCAATACGTACTGGATGTTGCTAACGCTGCGCGTGAAGCTGGCGTTGACGATGTGTCTGTGTCTACTCCAAAGAAATAAACTGCTATGAACTTTGCAAAAGTAGCTTTATCAGGTCTTTTGGGGTTGGTAACCACCCTGGCGCTTTTATTTATCATGTTTTCCTTGGTAAACAACCCAATGAAAGCGCCTGATGAAAAGACCTCAGTCAAAATTCCGGACATTCGTATGCCGGATACCAAGATCGAAACTCGTTTCGAAGACGCTAAGCCTCAAAAACCTGAGGAACCCGAAGCGCCTCCACCAGAGTTGCCAGAGCCAGAGTTTGATACTCCTGATTTGGCAGCTGATGCGCTCAACATGACTGTTCCTGTGGGTAAATCAGGAATTGAAGTTGGTCAGGGTTCTTTGGCGTTTAGTGAAGGTGAGTATCTGCCTATTGTTAAAGTGCCGCCCGAGTATCCGCAAACCGCAGCTTCTCGTGGCATTGAAGGCGAATGTACTGTTGTTTATACCGTAACTGAAACTGGTGCCACGCGTGATCCACAGCCTGTAGAAGGTGCGTGTGTTACCAAAGAAGGCAAGCCAACCAGCGTATTTAACCGTGCATCTGTAAAGGCTGCGCTTAAGTTTAAATACAAACCGAAAGTGGTTGATGGCAAGCCGGTTGAAGTTCCTGGTGTAAAAAACCGTTTCGTCTACGAGCTGGCTAAGTAAGGGGTTAATGAAATGAGACAAGTATTACCTGCCGTTTCAAAAGCTCTGCAACAAACGTTACTGGCAGCGGCTATAGTTGTGTCGCCGGCAATTGTTTCCTCTATCGCAGCGCAGGTAGCGCCAGGTCAGCAACTGCTGGCATCCGGTTCTGCTTATGCTCAGGTAAAGGCGAATAACAAGCATGCCAACGAGCAACGTAAGTTTCCCAACGTAACTGAAGCTTTTGGTAAGCGTATTCAGGAAGCTGCGAATGAATTGCAGCCGCCTGATGACTCCAACAAAAAGTCTAACCCCAAAGCTGCTTTGGCAATTTTGGCTGAGTTGGCGCAGCGCCCCAAAAACAATGAGTATGAAAAAGTTCTTCTGAACCAATACTCTGGTTACGCTTACCTGGCTCAGGAAAACTATACCAAAGCGATTGAAAGCTTTAACAAAGTTATCGCTCTGGTGCCAAATCTGCCAGTGGCAACTGAAGCGCAAACTCTGCTGATGATTGGTCAGCTCTACTCGCAACAGGAAAATCCAAAGAAAGCTTTGGAAACTCTGTTGAAGTGGACTAACTATGTCGACAGCCTGCGCCCAGAGCAGTCGTACATGTTCGCTGCACTTTATTATCAGTTAGAAGATAATAAAAATGCGTTGTTGAACATCAACGAGGCTATCAAGAATCAGGAAGCGCTGGGTAAAGTACCCAGTGAGTCCTGGTACCAAATGCAGCTCGGTCTTTATTTTGATAAAGAGCAGTACAAAGAAGGCTTGCCCATTTTGGAAAAGCTGATCAAGTACTACTCTTCGCCAAGATACTGGAAGCAGCTGTCACAGGTATATCGTGTGATTGGCCGCGACAAAGAGTCGCTGAGTGCTTTGGAAGCCTGCTACCTGCAAGGTGGTTTGGAGAAAGAGAAAGACCTGATTAACCTGGCTTATCTGTTCCTTGATGCCGAGGTGCCCTTTAAGGCTGCCAAGGTAATCAAGAAAGGCATTTATGACTCCAAAGTCATTGAGCCTACTGCTAAAAACCTGAAGTTGTTGGCTGACTCTTATCGTTTGGCGCAGAACTCTAAAGAGTCTCTCGTTGAATACGAAAAAGCTGCAGCCAAATCTACGGACGGTGAGCTGATTATTGGTCTTGCTGGTGCTTACCTGGCGAACGACAAATTCGCTGATGCATCCAAGTGGGGCAAAGAAGCTCTGAGCAAGGGCAGAAGCAGCATCAAGCGTGTTGATCAGGCTAACTTTGTGGTGGCTCAGGCCGAGCTTGAAATGAAGCACTATGATGAAGCCATCAAGTATTTCAGAGAAGCTGGCAAAGACGCTCGCAGCGCTAAAACTGCGGGTCAGTGGGTGAGCTACACCGAGAAAGAAAAAGAGAAGGCGCAACTGGCTAAACAGTAATTGTTTGATCAGTAAGTTTGCTCTAACAAAAAAGCCAGCAATTGCTGGCTTTTTTGTTTTTGAGACCGCTAATACTGCACCAATAAAAAACGCGCCCTAGGCGCGTTTTTTATGAATCAGAGGAAATAGTCTACTTCAGTTTTTCCAGATCTCTAACAGCGCCTTTGTCCGCACTGGTGGCGAGCATGGCGTAGGCTTTGAGCGATGCAGTTACTTTGCGTGGGCGCACTTCGGTAGGTTTCCACGCGAGGTTGCCGCGCGCTTCCATCGCCTGGCGACGACTGGCCAGCTCGGCGTCGCTGAGCTTCACATTGATACTGCGGTTGGGGATATCGATATGGATGATGTCTCCAGTCTCTACCAGGCCAATGGCGCCGCCAGCGGCCGCTTCGGGCGAGACGTGTCCAATAGACAGGCCAGAGGTGCCGCCGGAGAAGCGACCATCGGTGAGCAGCGCACAGGCTTTGCCCAGACCCTGGGATTTCAGGTAGCTGGTGGGGTAGAGCATCTCTTGCATACCTGGGCCGCCGCGGGGGCCTTCATAGCGAATGACGACTACATCGCCGGCTTTAACCTTGCCATCGAGAATATCTTTAACTGCCTGATCCTGGCTTTCTACGACATAGGCAGGACCTTCAAATGTCCAGCAGCTCTCATCTACGCCTGAGGTTTTCACCACGCAGCCATCCAGCGCGATATTGCCCCTGAGTACAGCCAGGCCGCCCTCTTTGGAGTAGGCGTGCTCGACTGAGCGAATGCAGCCTTCAGCGCGGTCGGCGTCCAGGGTCGGCCAGCGGGTGGCTTGGCTGAAGGCGACCTGGGTGGGTATGCCTGCAGGTCCGGCGCGGA
>CBIMZH010000006.1:0-17061 GCA_966248255.1 uncultured Cellvibrio sp. | reverse complement strand
CTGATTTAAAGTCGGAAGAGATAGTAGTGACTGGCGCTCGCCAAATATTGGCTGATGTGCCAGCGCAAGAAGCTGATGCCTATGCTCAAGCAGAGAGGCAACTAAGCCAAGCTAAAGCAGATTCCGCCAACAACAAACGCGCGGCCGAACAAAAAGCAAAATTACTCATGGCAGCGCCCCAGGCGACAGGCATGGCAGCAGCTGCACCGCAACTCAGCGAAGAGCTAATACCCGCGCCCGCCAAAGAGTATCGCGATCGTTTTAGCGATTTTGCCGAGAGTCCGGTCATAGCTACCAGTGAAAATGCGGTGAGTACTTTTTCGATAGATGTAGATACCGCCAGCTACAGTTTTATGCGGCGCATGCTTAACCAGGGGCTGTTACCGGCCAAGGACTCGGTGCGCACCGAAGAATTAATTAATTATTTTGACTACAGCTATCCACTGCCTAAATCCAGGGAAAAACCTTTTACCACCAGCCTGGTGGTCAGTGACTCGCCCTGGACCCAGGGCAATAAGCTGGTGCACATAGGTATTCAGGGGTATCAATTGAGCGCGGCAGAAATTCCGCAATCCAATTTGGTGTTTTTACTGGACGTGTCCGGCTCCATGAGCAGCCAGGACAAATTGCCGCTGGTTAAGCAATCCATGGAAATGCTGCTGCAAAGCCTCAAAGCCGATGACACAGTGGCCATAGTAGTTTACGCGGGGGCCGCAGGCACAGTACTTGAGCCAACCAAAGTTAAAGACAAAAGTAAAATCCTCGCCGCGCTGAATAATTTGCAGGCGGGCGGCAGCACGGCCGGTGCCGAAGGTATTGCACTGGCCTATCAGCTGGCAGAGGCCAACTTTAATCCGCAGGGTGTAAACCGCATTATTCTCGCCACTGACGGCGATTTTAATGTGGGCGAAACTGGCGATGAAAACCTGCAGGATTTTGTCGAGCGCAAACGCGAAAAAGGTATTTATTTATCGATACTGGGTTTTGGTCAGGGCAATTATCAGGATGCGCTTATGCAGACGCTGGCGCAGAATGGCAATGGCACAGCAGCCTATATTGACACCCTGAGTGAAGCGCAAAAAGTGTTGGTGAACGAAGCCACGTCAACTCTCTTCCCGATTGCCAAGGATGTCAAAATCCAGGTGGAATTTAACCCGGCAACCGTCAAGGAGTATCGCCTGCTGGGTTATGAAACTCGCGCATTAAATCGCGAGGATTTTAACAACGATAAAGTTGATGCAGGCGAAGTGGGTGCAGGCCAGCGGGTAAGCGCAATTTACGAGATAACCCCCGCGGGCCAACAAGGGCTGCTTGAAACCAGTCGCTACCAGGACACCAAAGCAATAGCTGACAGCAAGGCTGATGAATATGGTTTGGTTCGCATTAGATACAAATTGCCAGACCAGGAAAAATCGCAGCTGCTGGAGCAAGCCATCAATATTCATAGCAGCAGCACCCACAGCCTGGAGCGCGAAGCCAATTTCGCCACAGCCGTTGCCGGGTTTGCCCAGTTGTTAAAAGGCAGCAAATATGCCGGCGATTTTAATTACGATCAGGTAATAGCCCTGGCCCAGGCAAACAAAGGAGAAGATGCCTATGGCTATCGCACCGAGTTTATTCAGCTGGTGCGCAAAGCCAAACTTGCCAAACCACTTTAAAAAGTCACTGGCAATAAAAAAGCCGCGCAATGCGCGGCTTTTTTTCGGCTAAGCGAATATTAATTTTTATAGGGCATAGCGCCCAGATAATCTTTCTTGCCTAAGTCCACGCCGTTGTGACGCAAAATAGCGTAGGCGGTGGTTATATGAAAATAAATATTGGGAATGGCGTGCTGCAAGGCAAACTCTTCACCCGTTAGATGCTTGCCCTCCCAACGCGGATGATAAATTTTACGCTCCAGGGCGCCATCAAAATCGCTGGCGGTGTAGCTGGACAGATACTCCAGCACCGAGCGAATACGCAACTGCAATTGCTCCAGGCTAGTTTCATTGTCTTCGTGCTTGGGCGCAGATTCCACCTTGTCAGCCAGGCGAGCAACGCCCAACTTTGCCGTATCACAGGCAATTTGCACCTGGCGAATTAGATTAAACTGGTCTGGCGCCAAGCGCGCATTGAGCAGTACAGCCACATCAAATTTTTTACTCTCGGCATAGGCAGCACCCTTGTCGAGAATGGCGCTTAAGTTAGTTAGTATTTTACTGAATTGAACACAGGTAAGTTGGTACAGCATAGTCTTGTCTCCTGAGCGCTGAAATTCACCCGGGGGTGAGGGGTTAAGTTTGCATACCTTAGCCCAGAGCGGCGGGCCTTACCCGTAAATTTATACCGAGCCGCGCAACTGGTGACGAATGTCAGGGTTGCGACTGTCAATAAAAACCCCCGGTCTGGGCCGGGGGTTTACTGTGCCTGCTATTGCGCTTATCACCTGGACTCTGTGTCTATCGCATCATCAATTTGACTGGGCGACATAAATTTTGGCGCAGGCGGTTTGCTGGTTTGGCCGGTGCCGCCATCACCCGCGGGAAGCTTTAGCAGGTGCTCGCTGTTAATGCCCGAGTCCCCCGTCGTCAATGCATCGGCTACAGCTTTTTTAAGCACAATGATGGCAATACGACGGTTAATCGGCTCAAAGGGTTTATCCACCACCAGCGGCGCTGCAGAACCCATGCCCTGCACAGTGGCCACCTTGGTTTCCGGGTAGCCCCCTTGCAAAAGCGCGCGGCGCGCCGAGTTGGCGCGATCGGCGGAAAGCTCCCAGTTGGTGTAGGTAGCACCTGCGCCATAGGGTGTGGCATCGGTATGCCCGGTCACGCTGATTTTGTTTTGCACCTTATTCAATATTGGCGCCAGCGCCTGGAGTACATCTTTGGAATAGGGTTTAAGGTTGGCGCTGCCCACATCAAACATCGGGCGTTGATCCTTATCGACAATTTGGATGCGCAGCCCCAGGGCCGTAAAATCAATCAAAATCTGGTCTTTGATTTCCTGGAAAACAGAGTCGAGCGAATTGATTTCGGTTTCCAGCTGCTTCTTGAGCTCATCCAGCTGTTGCGCCTCTATGCGCTCCATCTCTTTTTTGAGCTGCTCTTCCGATAGATGGTCATTACTGCGGGTGGCGTCCTGATCGTTAGCGTGCTCGTCGTTGGGGTTGTCCGCTTCGGTTTGCTGTATGGGCTGCTCCTGATTGATCAAGCCCAGGTTAGCGCCGCCCTCGCCAACTATGTACTGGCTACCCGGGTCGTTAAAGTAACCGGAGATGGCCTTTTGCTCTTCAGTCGACGTACTACCCAATAGCCACATCAACAAAAAGAAGGCCATCATGGCGGTCATGAAGTCCGCCAGCGCCACCTTCCAGGAGCCGCCGTGGTGACCGTGGCCATGCCCCTTTTTCTTTTTGATGATAATGGGTTGGTTGGAATTTTTTTCCATGAACGACCAACCTTATTTTTTTGCGCGGTACTGTTCTTCCAGCTCGCTAAAGCTGGGGCGAACACTGTGAAAGAGCACTTTGCGACCAAACTCAACAGCGATTTGTGGCGGCACGCCATTCATAGAGGCAACCAGTACGGCCTTAATACATTCGTAGGCGCGGGATTCGTCGCGCGCCTTATGGCCCAGGTAGCTGGCGAAAGGTGCAACAAAGCCATAGGCCATCAAAATACCTAACAGGGTTCCCACCAGTGCCGCCGCGACCGAGTGGCCCAGCTCCGAAGGTGGGCCGCCAATTTTACCCATGGTGATCACCACCCCCAGCACCGCCGCCACGATACCAAAACCGGGCAGACCGTCCGCAACTGTCTGAATTGCAGCGGGCACCAGATTGGCCTCCTGATGATGCCCCTCCAGCTCCTGATCGATCAGTGCCTCCAATTCATGGGGCGCCATATTGCCCGCCACCATAATGCGCAGGTAATCGCAAATAAACTCGATCAGGTGATGGTCTTTAAGAATGCCCGGTGAATTGCCGAAAATCGGGCTGGACTCTGGCTCTTCGATATCGCCTTCAATCGCCATAAGGCCTTCGCGACGGGTTTTGTTGAGAATATCGTAGAGAAGGGTCAGCAGTTCCAGATAGAAGGCTTTGTTGAATTTGGAAGGGGTGAGCAGCGCACCGGTCGATTTAACTACACCCATGGTAATGTTCATGGGGTTGGAAATGATCATAGCCCCCAGGGCAGCACCGCCGATAATCAACAGCTCCGACGGCTGGAACAGCGACATGATATTGCCACCGTGAATTACAAAGCCGCCCAGCACACAACCAAACAGCACTACCAGTCCCAGAATAATATTCACGCGATGTCTCCCACCAAACCCATTCGCTAGATTAGTCGTTTAAATAATGTGCAGCAGATTGTTCGTCTGGGCTTAGCCCAGTCAGCTTACTGCTGAGAGTATAGGCAGCAGCCCCCTGCGATCAAGACAGCCACCAGGGTAATTCTACTTATATCGGCCGAAAGCGCGCAGCTTGAAGCTGTTTTTTAATAGCTATGCTTTGGCGACAGGCAACAGCCCTAAACTTGACCACAAACAGCGGCCAAACCAACCCAGGCTCAACATCCAGCGGCGATTATAGGCTTTGAATTAAACCGCACCAACCTGAGTAATTTATCCCCATGCCAGCGCTTACTGGACAGGGCCAGTACAATTTGTTGAACTACCCCCCAATTAAGGCCCGGCTATTGCCCTCGCCTTAGCCATAAGCGTTTATTTCCGGTAAGACCAAAGGCAAGTTATGAATATTGAACAATTAGATGAAGCAACCCAGCAGGCTCTGGAAGCCGCCGTATTCCGCCGCCTGCTGGCCCATTTGGACGAGCGCAAGGATGTGCAGAACATCGACCTGATGAACCTTGCCGGCTTTTGCCGCAACTGTTTAAGCAAGTGGTATGTCGCTGCAGCTGCCGAACAAGGGCTGGCGCTTGAGTATGAGAATGCGCGCGAGAGGGTTTACGGTATGCCCTACAGCGAATGGAAGCAAAAGCATCAACAAGAAGCCTCCGCGGAACAGCTGGCGGCCTTTGCCAAGTCTAACGCTCGGGAATAGCACCTTCGATAGCCTAAGGCAGTCAAATGAACTCAGCAATCGATTCAATTAGCTATCCCGTTAGCGGCAGCTGCCAATGCGGCCAGGTAAGCTTGCAACTGCTCTCGGCGCCCAAGCTAGTGGTAGCTTGTCACTGCCGCGAGTGTCAAAAATTATCGACTAGCGCATTTAGCATTACTGCTTTGGTAAACGCCAATCAAGTGCTAATTACTGGCGAACTGCAACACTGGGAGAGGCTGGCAGCCAGCGGCAATCGCAATTGCGCAAAATTTTGTCCAGGCTGCGGCAATCGCATTTATCACTATAATCCGGCAACTCCAGCCCAGCTTAAACTTAAAGCCTGTTACCTGGAAAACACCGCTATGCTGGTGCCGCAAATGCACCTCTGGGTGAGTGAAAAACAGCCCTGGTTGCAACTGCCCGAGGGGGTAGTGCAATTTGCCCAACAGCCAGAGCAATTGCCGCTAGTCACCCAGGATTAATTTGTCCGGCGGCAGCGCTGAGTCCAATTGAATTGCTCCAGCGGCAACCAGCGAGGACAAATTTTTACTTAGCGCAGGGTTAATTCGCTGTGCTTCCTCATCACACCCATTGATACCCACCCAGGTATTACGCCCGGAGTTTTTCGCGATATAGAGTGCGCGATCCGCGAGGTTAACCACCTGCTCCCAGGTAAGGGCATTGGGTTGGTGCGGATAAAAGGGATACACGCCAAAACCCAGAGAACAGGTTTTGCTGATGGACAAACCTGGCCCCAGCTCAAATGGCTGGCGCTCCACATCACGCCTGATCCGCTCGGCCATCTCCGCCGCTTCACTGCGATTGCAAAAACGCGCCACGATTAAAAACTCTTCACCCCCCCAGCGCACCAGATAATCGGAATCGCGCAAGCTCTGCTGCAACCTTTGCCCCAGTTGCTCGAGAAATATGTCCCCAGCGCCATGGCCGTGTTCATCGTTTACCCATTTGAAGTGGTCGATATCCAGCAGAATAAAAATCAAATCCTGATTTTGCGGCAAGTTTTGCGGCCAGGCGTTGCCCGGGCCCTGGTCAAAGGTTTTGAGCCAATGGCCGTAACCCCTATCAACCAAGGCTATATCGGCGGGCAGGTGCTGACTGAGAAAGCGGCGATTGTGCAAGCCGGTGAGCGGATCGGAAAGGCTGGCCTGTTCCAGTTTGCGATAGGCCTGCTGCAATTCCCGCTGTGCCGCCTTAAGGCCTTCGTTGCGCTGGTGTAATTCCCGCGTGCGCTCGGCGACTTTTTTATCCAGGTCGCGGTTGGCTCGCTGCAATTGCAAATGCAATCCCACTCGCGCCAGCAGCTCTTCTTTGGCAATGGGCTTGGTGAGGTAATCATTGGCCCCCACTTCAAACCCGGTAACCATATCCTCCAGCTGATTGAGCGCGGTGAGAAATATTACCGGCAATTCATAAGCGCGATAGCTTTCCCGCAGGCGTTTGCACACTTCAAAGCCGGACATTTCCGGCATCATAATATCCAGCAAAACCAAGTCGACATCGCGGCGCCCGGCAATAAACACCAGGGCTTCTTCGCCACTGGCAACCTCGCTCACCCGGTAATTGCGCCGGGTTAAATAATTATTGAGCACTTTGCGATTTACTGAATCGTCATCAACCACCAATATATGAATAGCGCTGTCCACAACTTTGGCCGCATCTTGCTCCGACTCAAGGTGCTTGCGCTCGGGTGTTGGGGTGGAGGCCGCCGCTTTTTTCACACCTCGACTAATGGGTATTTCATTGCTCAGCGGCAGAGTAAAATAAAATTGTGTGCCTTTATTGGGTGCCGATGCCAACCAGATTTTTCCACCGTGCAACTCCACCAGTTGACGGGTGATAGACAAGCCCAAACCTGTGCCGCCGTAGCGGCGCTCGGTGTTATTGTCCACCTGGTGAAAGGGATCAAAAATCTCCTGAATTTTTTCTTCTGCTATGCCTATTCCCGAATCTGCAACACAGACTTCAACCTCATCACCAAGGCGACGCGCACTTACCTTGACGAAACCCTGCTGAGTAAATTTAACGGCATTGCCCACCAGGTTATGCAAAATCTGCATTAACCTGTCCTCGTCCGCCAGGACAGCGGATAAATCCTCTGGAACCTGGTTCTGCAAATCTATTTTTCGGTTTTCAACCAGAGGGCGCATTAAGGGCAACACCAAATCGACCAATAGATGCAGGTCGAGGGGTTGGGTTTGCAGTGTTAATGACTGATTTTTTAAACGCGCGAAATCCAGGATATCGTTGACCAATGAAGCCAGGCGTTTGCCGCTTGAAACAATAAGCTTCAAGGTATAACCCGCGCTCCGACTCAGCTCCCCTTGAGCGCTGTCGAGCAGGGATTCGGCCAGACCGATAATGCCATTGAGCGGCGTTAACAATTCATGGGAGGTATTGGCGAGAAACTCATCTTTTAATTTATCGATTTCTTTCAGTCGCTTTACCAGCGCCCG
Organism: uncultured Cellvibrio sp.; assembly: GCA_966248255.1. Taxonomy (GTDB): domain Bacteria; phylum Pseudomonadota; class Gammaproteobacteria; order Pseudomonadales; family Cellvibrionaceae; genus Cellvibrio. Next base: position 9,540 of record CBIMZH010000006.1, on the reverse strand, counting down.
CTCCTGCTCTACTTTTTGCCGTTCCAGTAAAAAGCGTGCGCGCTGAATTCGCACCATAGCCACGGTTATGGCCACAAAAATAACTACACCTAAGGCAATAAGCCAGGGGGCAAAAGAATGAGCGGATTCGAAGGCCTGCGCGGCTTGCTCTGGGGAGGAGCTAATAGGCTCAGCAGCCGTCAGCGAACTGGCCACAAGATGCTCATCGGCATTGTCAGTATTACTGGCGAGGGCAAAGCCGGGAACAAACAAAAGTAGCAACACAAGGCTAGGGGTAGCGAAGGCAAGCAGCCATCGCCTGGGGCGCAAGTCAAAATATAAATACAATCTGCGACTAAATGGCATCTGTCACCTGACAGCAAAGGCCAGGTGCCAGTCGGTGAATACGCAAGCTATTACAGCGCCTTTTTCGACTGGCACCCAAATGCTAATAAGACTATTAGCTTAGCCCAAAAGCCCGGTTACGTCAGACGCAGATCACACGCACTTATTCCAGTGCATAAGCAGTTACAGTGTTTTTGAGAAAATTCGGCACTAATAGATGTTTATTTTTTTTGTCCCAGCCGATATCGGCGGTATTTATTTTTTCGCTTTGCACATCCAGCAATAAATTCACCTTGCCATCGGCGGCCACCTGGTAAATCAGCCCTGGCCAGCAGGACACAATAAACTCCGAGCGGCTGATCATCTCGACACCATCAATATTTTGCGCAAAGCCCTTGGCCAGCGTCAGGTGACGTTTGAGGCTATCGTAAATTAGCAACTCTTTGGCGGCCCCGACAATCAGACTGCCGCCAATTGCTTTAAGGCCATTGGCATTATCAACCTGCTCCAGGTAAACGGATGGCTGATTATTTTCCACCAAATAGACCCTATTGGTGCGGGTATCAGACACATAGACCTTATTTCTGCCCATAAGGGTGACATCATTGAGGAAAACAGAGCCAGGGATCGCGATGGTTTTTATGATCTGCTGCTCTTTTATATCGATAACAACCAACTGGGTAATATCGGCCACATAAAGCAATTTGCCATCGCTGGCCATGCCCTTGGGCGCGTTTAGCCCCTGGATCCAATGGCTATCAATAATATTGCCCTGGGTGTCCAATTTGGCGATTCCACCCTTGTGGTCAACCGCAGTTGAATCGCCATCGATCAGCGACACCAATAGATAGGGCTCTTTATCATCCACATAGAGTACAGACTCAGGAACTGGCAACCCCTGCGCCTGCCATACCTGAACCAGACGAGGAACTGCCGCCGATGCCACTGATGCCCACAGCCAAAGGCCGAGAAAGCCAATGAGTGGCGCGAGCGAGCGACTAAGGCACATCCGTAATTTCTTGGGAGCCAGGCCCAGAGTTGCGCAGACAATAATGCCGACTACACAAGCGATAAGCTTGCAGCCAGGTGCCGATGTATAACGAATTTGCGGATTTTGGTAGGTCATGGGCTTTACCTCATTATTATTAAATTGAATCTTAATCGACCTTCAGCCCTACTCCCTGGCGCCGGGAACTGGCTTGCCTGGCGCAGCCCCCGGTAAAACAAATGTTATTACCCTCAGCGTTATAAGTGATTTAGCATTAAAGAATCAAGATTCGCCTTAGGATTGCACTCGCATTAACAAGGCTCTAACCTACGCGAATATTACCCAATATAAACACAGACTCTTTATGTGTTGAGACTTTTAGACTAGTGCACGTTGGGCGCCTACACCAGCGCCCAGTTGCCTCAGGGAATCCCCAAATCGCCTATGAAAGCAGTCGCCGATAAATCTGCCAAACCCAAAGCCACCATTAAAGATGTTGCCAAGCTCGCGGGGGTTTCTTTCAAAACCGTATCGCGGGTTATCAACAAAGAGGCCAGTGTGGGGCCAGAGCTGCAAGAAAAAGTCATGCAGGCAGTAAAGGCGCTAAATTACCAGCCCAACCTGTCCGCGCGGCTTTTGCGCGGCGCCGCCTCTTCCATTGGTTTTATTTACGACAACCCCAACAGCAACTATGTGATCGATATGCAGCGCGGCATTCTCGGCGAGTGTCGCCGCCAGGGCTATGAACTGGTGATTCACCCCTGCGACTCCAAAGCGGCGGATATTACCGACGAAGTACTCAATATGGTGGATCGCAGCCAGGTGGGCGGGCTGGTGTTAACACCGCCCATGTCGGAGATGCCCGAGGTGTTGACGGTACTGAATAAACGCAAGATTCCCTATGTGCGAATTCTCTCCGGCTCTCAGGCGCCGGATAAAAAATCTCCCTGCATCTTTGTCGACGACCGCACTGCCGCCTATCGCATTACCCAGTACCTGATTGACCTTGGCCATAAGGCCATCGCCTTTTTAGGCGGGGAAGAGGCGCACAAATCCAGCGGTGAGCGTTTGGAGGGCTATAAGGCCGCACTCAAAGCCAACAAAATTACCCTGGATAAAAAACTGATTCTGCCCGGTGAATACTCGTTTGAATCGGGTGTTAAGCGCACCCGCCAGCTGCTGGCGAGCAACTTAAAACCCACCGCAGTTTTTGCCTGTAACGACGAAATCGCCGCGGGCACCCTGTTCGCGGCGCGAATTCAGGGCGTGGATGTGCCGCAACAGCTGTCTATCGTCGGCTTTGAGGACAGCCCCTTTTCCCGCCAGGCCTGGCCCAACCTCACCACGGCGCAACAGCCCAACTCCATCATTGCCGAACGCGCCACAGCACTGTTAATTGACAGCCTGCGCAGTGAGGGCCGCGAAATTGAAAGCGCGGGCGTTTACCCGCAGCTGATAGTGCGCGACTCTACCTGCCCAGCACCCAGCAAACGCTAGCCGCTCGCCCAAAATAAAAAAGGCCGACTAAGTCGGCCTTTTTTGTTGCCGTCGGCCCGCTTTTCGCGGCCGACAAATCAATCGCTAACAGTAGATACGTACCAAGGTCTCTGCAACACAGGCAAGGCGAGGGTTATCTTTAATTTCCACGCTGACCTCCTGCACCAGATCCAAATGCTTTTTACCGGGACTCACTTCAAGCAGGCGAGTGCGCGCGCGCAGGCTGGAGCCGGATTTTACCGCAGCGGGAAAACGCACCTTATTCAGCCCCAGGTTGACCACCATACGGGCGTTGCCATAGCGGCCACCGGAGTTATCCAGGGTGCCCGTCAGGCGCGGCAAAAGCGACAGAGTTAAAAAGCCATGGGCAATAGTGGTGCCAAAGGGGGATTCGCGCTCGGCGCGGGCCTGATCCACATGAATCCACTGAGTATCGCCAGTGGCCAGGGCAAACTGGTCAATAACCGACTGCTCCAGCTCATACCAATCACCCAAATGAATTTGTTCGCCAATCAATGGCTGCCAAAATTGATAAGCAGTCAGGGTGGCTGAGGTCATTTCCTGGGTTTTGGGGTTTTCCCGCTCGAGGATAACCGAGAGCCGATCCAACCAGGGGCCTTCAAAGCTATTGGCCAAATGCTTGGCACGGGTTTGCAGCTCGCGCCATTGCGGCTCGAACCGACGCTTAAGCTCTACCGCCTTGAGAGATTGGGTTAGTCGCTCCTTACTTTTGAAAAAATCCACCACACTCATGCTCTGCTCCGCAATATCAATAGCCCGACTCGAACCTGCCAAGGGCTGAGGAAATCAGACTATTTTTTGTACCACAATGTCGCCCAAAACTAAAGCTTGGCGAACATAACCCGGATCAATTATCACCAGGCCAAAGGCTGGCTTACTGGAATATACAGGGAGATTATGGCGCTTGTTAACCGCGGTATCTGGTGAAAAGACGTAAAAAAACCTGAAGTCTGCTTGAACGGCCGTTAATTCTGCGGCCCAGGCTCAGCAAACTTCAGGTTTAGAGGTTATTTTGGCTGGAAACTGCACCGAGCCAGGCGCTAATTAATAGCCCAACTTATCCAGCAACTTCTGATTTTCCAGCTCTATATGCTTGTAAAAATCCACATCCGAGAGCATGGATGCAGCCGCCTCATCCACAATCACCACTGCATGCTCGTGCAATTGCAGCGCCGACGCCGGGCAAGCGGCGGTTAATGGCCCCTCAACTGTAGCCTTAATAGCCTCGGCTTTGTTTTCACCAGTAGCCAGTAACACGACTTTTTTAGATTCCAGAATAGTACCTATGCCCATGGTAATGGACAGGTGTGGCTGATATTCATCGGGGGCGAAAAAGCGCGCATTATCGTCAATGGTGGCGCGCGTCAGGGTTTTAACCCGGGTGCGCGACCTGAGCGAGGATGAAGGCTCGTTAAATCCTATGTGACCATTGCGACCAATACCGAGCAACTGCACATCAATGCCGCCCAGCTGTTGGATATTGGCTTCATAGTCGTTGCATGCCTCTATGGGGTTGGCCGCATCGCCTGGCGGAACATGGGTCGCCGCCTTGTTGATATCAACATGATTGAACAATTGCTCGTTCATAAAGTGGCGATAGCTCTGCGGATGCTCACCACTCAAACCCAGATATTCATCCAGATTGAAACTGGTGACCCCAGCAAAAGACACCTTGCCCGCTTTATAAGCAGCAATCAGCTCTTTGTAGAGCGCCACAGGTGTTGAGCCTGTAGCCAAACCTAAAACAGAATTTGGTTTTTTATGGATTTGCTTGATAAAAATTTCCGCACCATAGCTGGCAACAGCTGCGGCATCTTTCAAAATCACGACTTTCATTTATTGCTCCACCCAGAAGTTGCCACACATCTGGTATTGACCGAAAAAATCTCAACTATGTTGTTGTTTATCGCCGGCAACCCAGGTGTGGGTCACCTTAAAATCATCGCTAAAATGCACCAGATCCGCGCGGTAGCCAGGGGCGATACGACCGAGCTGCTTATCCAATTGCATAAATTGCGCTGGGTAAAGTGAGGCCATACGCAGGCTTTCGCCCAGGTCCATGCCCACCCATTGGGTGTTCAGTCGCACCGCATCAATCATGCCTATGGCACTGCCCGCCAAGCGCCCTTCGGCGTTCACCAGGCAGCCATCTTTTTCGTAAATAGTTTCGCCGTAAATCTGGAAGGACTTCTCTTGGGCGCCAACAGTGGACATGGCATCAGTTACCAGATACACCTTGCCTTGCGCTTTGGCTTCACAGGCAATGCGCGCCGATGCCGCATGTACGTGATAAGTATCGATAATAATGCCGCACCAGGTATTGGCACTGTCCAAGGCTGCGCCTACAACGCCAGGTTCGCGACCGGTAGTTGGACGCATAGCGTTGTATAAATGGGTAAAACCGGACAGGCCTTCATCGACCGCCGCCATTACCTGTTCATAGTGAGCATCTGTGTGGCCGGCACAGACAACTACACCGGCATCCACCAGAGTTTTAATTTGCCCAGGCTCGGCATGCTCAGGCGCAAGTGTGAGCATTAATTTAAAATCCTGATGCTGGCTTAGCCAATCAATATCGGCCTGCTCCATTTTGCGGATATAGCGTTCGTTGTGCGCGCCGCGACGAGCCAAATCGAAAAATGGCCCCTCGATATGTATTCCCAAAATACCTTTCATGCCTGCGCGCACGGCGTCAGCTACGGCGCGGGTACCCGCCTGATGCACCTCGCGGGTATCGCTAATCATGGTCGGCAGCATTGAGGTAGTGCCCGTTGGCCTATGACCATCGAGCATGGTTTGCAGCGCATCCACACTGGTGTCGTTGGTAAAAAACGCCCCGCCACCGCCGTTAACTTGAAGGTCGATAAAACCCGGCGCGAGAATGCCACCATCGAGCGATAGAGATGCCACCCCGACCGGTATATCAGCCATGGGGACTATAGCCTCGATACGCTGACCATCAAGCAACAGGGCGCAGTCATCAATAAATGTTTCGCCGGTAAAAATCCGCGCACCCTTCAATGCAAATTTCATAGACTTACCTGTTGCTAAAGGCTGATAACAATATTGCGCTTGTGCAACACCCAAGCGACCAGCCAGAAAATAGTTACTTGCAAAAGCGCAAACAGCAGCGATGCAAAATAGGGTTCAGCAAATTGCCGGAAAAAGTTGAACAGCCCTTCATAAATCGAACTATTACCAAGCACGACTACCCACATAGTGGTAGACCAGAGGAAGGATACGCAGTAAATAAATAGCGGGTTCTTACCCATAATCGCGCAGGCATTAAATGCGGATTTAACTGGCGAGGCCATTAGCCCCAGGTGCCATTGCTCAAGCTTGATCAGCAATACCAAAAAGGCAGTGGCAACACCTGAAGTGAGCAATACGTAAGAGCTGGTCCAAAGGGATTTATTGATAGGCAGCCAGTTATTCCACAGCAGCGCCGCAAGAATCAAAATCACCGATAACATCAACAGCTGGCGAATGGCCTGAGCTTTATCGCTATTGCCAATCAACAAGCGGGTTGCCTCAAAACCTAACACTACATTGACTACCGCTGGCAGGGTGCTCAACAGCCCTTCAGGATCAAAAGCCAGGCCCTTGCCCTGCCACAAATGGTTTGCACCCAATACCGCCAAATCGAGCTGGCGCACCAGATTATGTTCAAGACTATAGGGATCAGCCGACAGGGATAAAAGCGCCCAGTAGCCAAGCAGGATTGCCGCTACTATCAAAATACGCAGCTGCTGCCCTGCGTAAAGCACTATAAGTGCAGCCGCGCCATAAGCCAGGGCAATACGCTGCAACACCCCCATAATGCGCCAGTCATGGAAATCTTTAGTGAAGGGAAATGCTTGCAGCAACACACCTATGACAAACAGTAATAGCGTGCGACGAGCAATTTTTTGCAGCTGCTGTGCGGTGCTCAGCTGGCTCAAGCCCTTTACCGAAAAGTACATGGCCGAGCCAACAATAAACAGGAAAAACGGGAAAACAAAATCCGTTGGCGTCACCCCGTTCCAGTCGGCGTGTTCCAATGGAGCATAAACAAAGCTCCAGGAGCCGGGAGTATTTACCAAAATCATCAACGCCAGCGTCAACCCACGCATGACATCCAAAGCTTGAAAACGTTGTTTAACCACGAATAACCTCTTTTATGGTTGTTATTGCAACGAGCGCTCCGGCGTCGACACAAAACTTACTTCCAGCTGCGCAATGTGTATCCTTTGGTTGCGTAGAAAAGAATGAACAAATAGCAGGGGGTCATCACTATGTAAGCGGTTTGGCGATCAACCAGACCCGCGAGCCCTCCCATAAGCACTGGCAGCACGGCGCCACCGGCAATAGCCATAATCAACAGGGCAGCACCGGTACTGGTGTACTTACCCAGGCCATTGAGCGCCAGCGGCCAAATCGCCGGCCAAACTATGGCGTTAGCCAAACCCAACATGGCTATACAGAGAATGGTATTGGGGATTGCCGGCGCGCCCAGGAAACTAAAGAGTGAACTGATTGCAGTGGATTCGTTACTACCGAAAACCACACACAGACTTAACACCACACCCAATACCGAGGAAATTGACAGCATTTTTTGCTGGGAGATAAAACGTGGAATCAACAAAATCCCCAGCACATAACCAATCACCATACAGCTCATGGTAATGGAGGTGAGAATTGAGAAGTTGGTATAGCCGATACTGCGACCATAGGCACCAATAGTATCGCCGGCAATCACCTCTACACCCACATACAAGAACAGCGCTATTACGCCCAAGACCAGGCTGGGGAACTGAAACACTTCGCGCAGCGGCAGGTGGTCATTATCTTCTTCGTGAAGATTTAACTCAGGCAGTGGCGAAAGCTTTACCGCCAGCGCAACAGCAGCGATTATCAAGCCCATGTAGATATAAGGCATAACCAGATTGCTGGCCAAGCGCTCAATCTCTTCCGCGCTTGGGGCTTGAGCAGAAGTATGCGCGCCCATGCCACCAAGAATAAGTGCGGTGAATACAATAGGAGCCACAATACCGGCGGACTTGTTCAAAATCCCCATAAGGCTAATACGACGCGCGGCAGACTCTTCCGGCCCCATTTTCACTACATAGGGGTTGACCGCCGTCTGCAACAAAGTCTGCCCTGCGCCCATCATAAATTGCGCGGTTAAAAACAGCGCAAAGGTGTGAGTTTTCGCCGCTGGAATAAACAACAACGCAGCGCAGGCCATTACCGTCAAGGCAATAGCCATGGCATTTTTATAGCCGACTTTGCGAATAATCCAGGAGGATGGCAGTGAGAAAACTGTAACTGCTATATAAAACGAGAACAAAATAAAGGAGGCCTGAAAAGGAGTCAGGGTTAATACCAACTCCAGATAAGGCATTAAGGAACCGTTTAGCCAGGTGATGAAACCCAAGATAAAAAACAGTCCAGCCACCATCGCCAGGGGCAAAGCAGAGCTGGTACTTTTTTCCTGAATATTTTCGCTTGTCATAGTTTCACTATTCATATTATTAAAACCAGGTTAAAGGTAGCATTTCCTTGATTTTATTGCTTGTTGCGTTTTGCCAATGACCGCCTGGCAAAATACACAGCACCAAACTCTGGCTGGAATAGCGCCGGCGAAAGGTTCTCCGCCATATCTTTATCCATCCAGGGAATTAAGCGCGGAGCCAGGCCGCCAATAATTGACATGCGCCCGGGGTTAGTCGCCCACAACTTGCGCGCGACTCCACTCATGTATGCGGCACCGTCTTTAACAATACTTATGGCAACCTGATCGCCAGCATCGGCGGCATCGACCACAAAAATAGCCAATTTGGCATACTCGCTCGACTTGGCACCACACATCTTGTCGACGATCATCACCCCCTTGGCCTGCAAAAACTCACCAACACTTTCCGTTAATGAAGTCTGTGGCCCCAGGTCATCGGAGGCGAGCAAAATAGCCTTTATCGCCTCCAGTCCCATCCAGGCACCACTGCCTTTATCGCCTATGGGGAATCCGTGGCCACCTAAAAACAGCGCCTGATCATTAACAAAGGAGTAGCCGCAAGAGCCGGTACCGGCAATCATCACCGCACCTTCATCGCGGTCGTGTGCACCCAGGCAGGCAATATGCAAATCGGTAGTGAGAAACATCTGCTTGAAAGGATGTTGCCAGTTATTCATCACAGTAAACAGGCTGGGAACATTAACTCCAGCAAGACCAACACCGGCAATTAGCTCACCCACATCCGCGGGGGATAGACCTGCCTCCTGAGCGGCCAGCTCAGTGGCGGTACGAATAGAATCTATGGCTTGTTGCACGCCGTGAAATGGATTGGCGGGGCCACCTACCCCAGTGCCCAACACTTGCTGATCAGCAGTCATGATGCGCGCGCGGCACTTGGTGCCCCCACCATCAATCCCAATAAACAAGGACTGCTCGCCAACAGGCACTTTACCCATACTCCACCTCTTTATAATAAGTGCCAATACGCAGCCAACGGCGCCCCAAGCGCCTAATAATTCTGTGTCTCCAACAACCAAGCTGCAAAGTTCAGTGGTGAAAAAAACGGTTAGTGCTCCGCAGAGCACTAACCACAAGACCACTACTACAGCTCTAGAGAACTCATGCCCCATGAATACCTAACCCGACTCGGAGAGTTGCCGGGCGGTGTCATCATCGGACAAACATAGATTACGACTTTGAGACAACGTTGTCAAAG
>CBIMZH010000005.1:0-19720 GCA_966248255.1 uncultured Cellvibrio sp. | reverse complement strand
CGCGATAACAACAATGTCAATTACGAAAACCTGTTAGTGAATTTGCGCTACGAATTTGCTCAGGGCTTTGTGTTTGCCGAAGGCCAGCACATTAATGACCAGCTGCGTCTGCCCGGTTCGCTGTCTGATGCCGATGTAGCAATTGATCGCCGCCAAAGCTATAGCCCGAACGATTTCAGCAATCAGGTAACTGACACCTGGCGCCTGGGCGGCGGCTACGAACTGAACGACCAGTGGAAACTGCTGGGAGAATATTCGGATCGCAACGAAGAGGGCGAGTACGAAAACTGGGGCTATACCCAAACTTCGGTGCGCGTAAAAAGCCTGACCCCGCGTGTGGTGGGAAAATTCGCGGGCAGCAACGGCGACACTCTGGTTACTCTGGGTGTTGATGATCTGCGCAGTGAATACGAGAGCAACAATTTTTATTCGCCGGTAAACGCCGAGCAGACCCAGCAGAGCCTCTACGCACAATTGATTTACCCGGTGTTGCAACAATTAACTGCCACTGCCGGCCTGCGCCGCGCCTATGTGGAAGACCAAAATTATTTGTCGTCGCTTGAGCAAAAAGATCAGCTTACCGCCAGTGAGCTGGGCTTAAGTTATGATTTTGGCAATGACTGGCGCGCCTTTGGCCGCTATGCTGAGAGCTTCCGCTTTAGCAACCCGGATGAAAATAATCTGGTTGCGCCGGGGGTAGTCTTTCTCGATCCACAAACGGGCAAATCCATTGAGCTGGGCACCGAGTGGAATGGCGCTAATGGCCATGTCTCCTACTCAATTTACAAAATGAAAATCAACGACGAGATAGTGTTTGATGGTTTTCAATATGCCAATATCAACCTGCCCAATTCCGAGCGCCAGGGCTTTATGCTGGCGGCGGATACCCAGCTGAGTAAAGAGTTGGCGCTGCGGTTTAATTACACCTACACAGATGCCGAAGTGGTCGATGGCGAGTATAAGGGTAATGAGGTTCCCTTTGTGGCGCAAAACTCCGGCAGTGCCAGTGTAACCCTGATGCCGGTTGAAGCCTTAAGCCTGACGCTGGAAGCTAACTACACTGGCTCGCGCTACAAGGCCAATGACGACGACAACCTGTCGGCCAAACTGCCCGAATTAGTAGTGTTTAATCTCGGAGGCCTGTACAGCTTTAAACAGCTGGATGTATCTTTCCGCATCAACAATATCACCAACGAGCTTTACGCCGGTTGGCAGTCTGTTTACGGCCAGTACCCGCAGCCGGAGCGCAATTACCAGCTGGGCCTGAGTTATAGTTTTTAATCTTTTAGACAGGGATGGCTAAAATCGCGGGCAGGGATGCCCAACTTTATTTTTATGAGGTAAGACCATGAGCGACGATAAATCCCAACGCCACAAAGAGCGCATGCAGCAGCGCAAAGAAATTGTCGATGCAGCTATTGCTCGCGCCGATGAAGAGCGCGGCGTGGTGATAGTGCTTACCGGCGATGGCAAGGGCAAAAGCTCGTCTGGCTTTGGCACAGCGCTGCGCTGTTTGGGTCATGGTTATAAAGTCGCCATAGTGCAATTTATTAAAGGCACCTGGGAGTGCGGGGAAAAGAATTTTTTAACTGAAAGCCTGTTTCGCGGTACCAGTCCGCAACTGGAATACTTTGTCATGGGCACAGGGTTTACCTGGGAGACACAAAACGCCGAGCAGGATCGCGCTGCCGCAGAGCAGGTCTGGGCCGAGTGCGAACATGTATTTAGCGACCCCAGTATTCACCTGGTCTTGCTCGATGAACTCACCTATATGCTCAACTACAAATATCTGGATAAAGATAAAGTGGTGAGCGCCATTCAAAATCGCCCGCGCAACCAAAATGTAATTATCACCGGCCGCGGCGCTAAAAAATATCTTGAGGATCTGGCCGATACCTTTAGCGAAGTCAAATCCATCAAACACGCCTTTAATGCCGGCGTTAAGGCGCAGAAGGGGATTGAATGGTAGTTTTGGTATTTGCGCTCAGGGATGAGTGCGCCAGTATCATTTTTATCAAGGCTTGATAATTGCCGTTAAAGTGATGATCGCCAGGCAGATAAAATAAATTCAACTGTTGCTGCACACGGCTGTCGAGCGTTTCCAACTTGGCACAGAGGCTAGCCTCTTTATCGGAATAAAAACAATTGGTTTGCCACAGGTGCCAGTTGCTTAGCTCCGGCAGGGTTTTGTAGGGATCTTCATGGTTGGCGTTAAGCCATCCACTCAGGTGAAAAGTAAAATCCACGCTGGTGGAGGGGTTGAGCAGGTTGACGCTCAGCAGCTGCGCGCGACTTTGGCTATTTAGCTGGTTGACCATAAAGGGCAGCACATCCGCGCCCAGGGAAAAGCCAATCAGGATTAGCTTGGTTTTGTGCCATTGGGCGCGATAAAAATCCACTACTGCTTGCAGATCTTCTCCGGCTATTTGCTGGTCTTTTTTCTGCCAAAAATAATTAAGCGCATTCCAGCCAACCACGGGCATGCCTTCAGCAGATAATTGATTGGCGATATCCTTGTCGATATTGGCCCAGCCGCCATCGCCGGAAATAACCAGCGCTAAAGTATCCTGATTAACCAGTTGCCCCGCGCGATTCGCCTCAAGGGTTATCAGCGGCAACTGGCCTAAACGATTGCTGTGAGTTTGCGTCTGCGCCTCTAGCCCGGATTCAAAATTGTTCCGCGCCGCCTGCCAGTTGTTTATCAGCGGCACTGAATCTAGCCAGGGTTTATCCCAAGCATTAAAACCCTGCCAGGGCGTCGCCGGTGCCGCCGCCGATGACAACAACAGCATGTTTGTCTTCGGCTGCCAGGTTATGTCGGCCAGTGTTTTGCAGGGCGGCAGCGGAAGATTGATTTGCGCCGCTAATTCACTGCTGAAGGCGCCGCGAAATAAACCGGCGGGCACCTGCTTGAGCAGTGCAAACACATAGCTGCCAGCGCGCCCCAGGCCATTAATAAACCCCGGTTGAAATTGCACAAAGCCATGCTGTTGCTCCACATCTTGAGCGTAAACAGACAGGGGTGTTGCCGCATCAAAGCATTGTGCCTTGCGCGCGCTGAGGTTTGCCAAATAAGTATCCATATTAAGCACCGTAGCCAATTTTTGCTGGCGGCTGAGTTGTATCGCCAGTTGCTCAGCGCTCTGCTGGTGTTGGCTGTCGGTCAAGATTAATTCCAGACCTGTGCTTCCGCCCATATAAATATGGGTCTCACCAAAATCGCCCCAGCTAAATTTTTGCACCGACCATTGCGCCAGCGCCGGATGGCCAATTAACAGCAGTAACAGCAAGGCTAGGCGATTCATCTGGATAAGGCTCTGGGAGATGTTATTTGGCAAAGCTGCCGCGCAGGCCGCCGGAAATTTTTTGGGTGATGGTAAAAATTAACTTGGCAAGGCTTTGCCCGGCAGGGTAAGCCAGATAGCTGGGGCGCCACTGCGGGTGAAATTTTTCCTTGTAGTGGCGCAGCCCCTGGAAATCGTAAAAATCATTATCCAGTTGAAACAGCGAGGCACCCAGGCGCTGCCACAGAGGTGCCAAGCGGTCGCGGTCCAACCCGGAGAGGGGCGCCATACCCAGGTTAAAATAGTGATAACCCTCGGCCTGGGCCCAGAGCATCAGGTTAATCAACAAATAATCCATGCTGCCCTTGGGCGCCTGCTGGTCGTAGCGCATAAGGTCGATGGATATTTCTTCGCGCTGGTCGCTGCGCAAAATATTGGCAAAGGCAACCGCGCTGCCATCGGGGGAAATAACCAGCGCCAGATCGGTTTGGCAGAGGTAGTGCTCGGTAAAAAAGCCCAGTGAAAAACTTTTTTCGCGCACTTTTTTAGCCTCCAGCCAATGCCTGGAAATGGCCGCCAGTTGCGGCAGATAGTCGGCCACCTGTGCGCGCGGAACCAGGATAAAGCTGTAGCCCTCCTTATTGATTTTATTCAGGGCACTGCGCCATGAACTACCGGCATTGCCCTTAATGGAAAATTGCTTAAGGTCCACCAGTGCCTCTTCGCCCAATTTGGCTAGGTTTAAACCCAGATCCACATACTGGGCCAATTGCGCGCTGGAGGCGCGATAAAAAACTGGCTTGGCGCCGTAGAGATCCGCCGCCGCGCGAAACTCGCGCAATAAAGCGGCAAATGCCTGAGGCTGGCCGCAGGGGTCACCCAAGGCAATCCAGTAGCGATTGCTGGTGGTATAAGCAATAAACGTATCGCGCTGGGCGTTCCAAAAAATATATTTATCGCCGGTTAAACAAATAAAATGTTCAGTGGCATTTTGCTTGGTGATAATTGCGGCAATCTCTTGCAGCTCGATAGTGTCGGGCAGTGCGGGTTTGTAGCGACTGCGCGAGAGCAGAAAATAAATCACCAGGGCGATGGACAAAATACTCAGTGCCAGGCTCGCGCGCAAAAAACGCGAGGCGCTGCCGTGCAGGCTAAATTGCCACCAGAGTTGATTGGAGTAGTCCACCTGTTGGTGGGCGATAAAACCGACAAACACACTCAGACCGACGAGGCTGAGCAGCATGAGCACCCAGGGCAGGGTAAGCAGATGCTGCTCAAAAAAAGATTGGCGATAAAAATAGCCAGGATTACTGGCGACTAGCGCCAGTACCAGGGCTAAAAAACTCGCCTCTTCGTAATCCCAGCCTTTTGTCAGCGAAAAGAAGATCCCTGCGCTTAACAATATCAATGTTAATGGGTAGGCGAAGCGAATGCGCAATGTCACAGCGCGGGCGAGTAGCAATAGCAGCAGGCCAATCAAGCTGCCGAGTAAATGGGATATTTCAATCAACGGCAGGCCGACCAATTTGGCTAGTGGCTGCAAGCGCTCGGGCAGCGCCGGAGTGCTACCGGATACCAGGAGTACAGCGCCGGCCATGATCATCAGTGCTGGCAATAGGCGCGGCAATGCCTCTTGCAAACTGCGGGTGAGTAGATGGGTGAGTTTTCCGGTGCGGCTGGCGAGGGGATTGTTAAATAATTTGCCCAGCCACTGGCGGTTTTGCATCCAGGTAAAACCTAAGCCGGCAAGGAGCAGCGGCATAAAATAATAAATAACCCTGTAGCTGACCAGGGCCATAATCAGCTGCTGGTGATCGCCTGCTGGGCCAATCAAATAGAGAAAAACTCCCTCAAAAACACCCAGCCCTCCCGGCACTTGGCTGAATAAGCCGGATAGCTGTGCCAATAAAAACAGGGTGAAAAACCAGTAAAACGACAGATTGATATTGTCGCCAAGCAGCGCGTAGAGCACCAGGCTGGTGAGGATTAAATCGGCTTCGCCCAACAGGGTTTGCAGCAGGCTGACCCTGGCCGGGGGTAAGCTAAATGCCAGTCGCCCCAGCGCAAATTGTGGTTTAGTCAGCAGCAAAAACCAATAGCCGCCAAGGCCAATAAAAATCGCTGCCACCAGCCAGCGCAAATGGCCGCCGACCAATTGTGGATCGGTAAATTCCTTGGGTGTTAACGCCAGTGCACTCAGACAAAACAAAGTGAATGCGCCGAGCAGATAGGTACTGCTGCCAAATAAAACAATTTTGCCAATGGCCGCGGGGTTTAACCCCCATTCGCTGTAAAAGCGAAAGCGAATCGAGCCACCGGATAACATGGCCTGGCCGGCGTTATTGCTGACTGCGTAACTTAAAAAGCCAACATAGAGTGCCTGGCGCCAGGCTATGGGGTAGTTGAGTGCGCGCACCGCGAGCAGATCGTAAGCGCCCAGGCACAAATAGCCGAGGCCGCTGCAGGCAAGTGCCAGCAATAGTTGCGCGCCGGTAAAATCGCTGAGTATTTGTCTGGCGCTGCTCCAGGTTAATTGGTATTGGGCTATTTCGCGCCCCACCATGTAAATCGCCGCCAGAGTTGCCAGGGCGGGAATCCAGTGCACAATGCGTTGCCATTTCATGAGGGAGAGCGCCCAAGGTTTTAAGTATTTTTTTACAACCTATGTCAGCGCCAGTCCTGGGTGACACAGATTCAGTGTAGGATTTGACCGCCGAATTGGCGCCAGGATTTTGCGTTATTTGTAAATTGATACATTTTTTACGAAGTGGAGACGCAGCAACTTAATTTCTGCCTCCCGATTTTTGTTTAAGCGATTAAATAGCGAGATATGTTGTGACCACCCTGATGATTCAAGGCACCACCTCTGATGCAGGCAAAACCACGCTGGTAGCGGCGTTCTGTCGCATTTTTAACAAGCGCGGGCTGAGAGTAGTGCCCTTTAAACCGCAGAATATGGCTCTTAACTCGGCGGTGACTATTGACGGTGGTGAGATTGGTCGCGCCCAGGCGCTGCAGGCGCAGGCGGCAGGGCTTGAGTCGCACACAGATATGAACCCGATTCTGATCAAACCCACCAGCGATACCCGCGCGCAAATTATTGTGCAGGGTCGCGCCATTACCGATATGGATGCGGCGGTTTATCACGACTATAAAAATCAGGCGATGGACTATGTGCTGGATTCTTACCAGCGCTTGCAGCAGCAATACGAGTTAATTCTGGTGGAAGGCGCGGGCAGCCCGGCGGAAATTAATCTGCGCGACCGGGATATTGCCAATATGGGTTTTGCCGAGGCGGTGGATTGCCCGGTGATTTTAATTGCCGATATAGATCGCGGCGGTGTCTTTGCCCATCTGGTGGGCACCCTGGAATTGTTGAGTGAGAGCGAGCGGGCGCGAGTGATTGGCTTTGTCATCAATCGTTTTCGCGGCGATATAGGCCTGCTGCAATCTGGCTTGGATTGGCTGGAGCAAAAAACCGGCAAACCTGTGTTAGGAGTGGTGCCCTATATACAGGGTTTACATCTGGATGCCGAGGACGCGCTAACCAGCAGCCGTGCAAACCCTGATGCGCAGCTGCGCGTTGCCGCTCTGGCGCTGCCGCGAATTTCCAATCATACCGACATGGACCCACTGCGCTTGCACCCACAGGTGGATTTCACCTGGGTGGGGCCGGGGCAGGCGATTCCCGCTTGCGACCTGGTGATCATTCCCGGCAGTAAACACGTGCGCGCCGATCTGGATTTTGTTCGCGCCCAGGGCTGGGAGGTGCAGTTGCAAAAGCATTTGCGCTATGGCGGCAAGTTACTGGGGATTTGCGGCGGCATGCAGATGCTGGGCAAGTCCATCGCCGACCCCCTGGGATTGGAGGGTCAAGCCGGTAGCAGCCAGGGTTTGGGCTACCTGGATATAGAAACCCAGCTGCAGGGCGACAAAATTTTGCGTCAGCGCCAGGGTTGGTTATGGGACAGGCAAACTCAGGTATGCGGTTACGAAATCCATATGGGACGCAGCAGCGGCCCGGGGTTCGCCAGGCCATTTGCCTATTTGACTGACGCGGAGCAGACCCATACCGCGTTTGCAGTTGAAACGTCTCGTCCCGAGGGTGCGCGCAGCGATGATGGTCAGGTGATGGGGACTTATCTGCATGGCCTGCTCGATTCCCCTGAGGCGCTGCGTTTGTGTCTTCATTGGGCGGGCTTGGAGACGAGCCAGGTGCTGGATCTGGCTGCAGAGCGAGAGGCGCAGCTGGAGCGGCTGGCGCTTGAAGTGGAGGCCAGCCTCGATTGGTCAAAGCTGTCGCCCTGGCTTAAGCGCTGGTGATTACTCTTAGTCGTCCTTATTATTCATTGGACTAGCAGCTATACTCAGCTGGCATTCCCATGCAGCCTCCAGGATCGGGGGTAATAATAAAGGGGATTATATGTTCCTACCCGCTCTCAGAAACCTACTGCTAAGCCTGGTCGCCTGCATCGCTGTCGATGCAGGGGCGCAGACGCTATTGCCTCCGGCGCAGGCACCTCTGTCTGCTGCCGCTGCCAGTGAGGCCAATCGTCTGATTCTGGCGACTAATCTGAGTGCTTCCTATTCCGCCGACAATGACCAGGACGAAGATACTCGTAAAGTCTTGCCGCAATTGGCCTGCATATTTGGCGGCCTGGGGATTAACTATTCGGTGCAGGTGATGCCCTGGCGTCGCGCCTATCAGGAAGTTAAAAACAATCGTGTCGACGGTTTTTTTACCGCCATTCCCTCCCGTGAGATGGAGCCCTATGCGGTTATGTCGGCACCTTTGCTGTTGGAAAACTGGTATTGGTTTTGGCGTGTCGAAACCCCCGAGCCGGAGTCCTGGCGCGAAGGCTTTAAGCTGGGCGCGATTTTAGGCAGCCAACAGGAAATATGGTTGGGCGAGGCGGGTTACAGCCTGGATATTGCCGCCAATAATTTGCCCCAATTAATCAAGCTGCTAAAAACCAAACGCATCGATGTGATTCTTGCCGACCAGGATTATTTTTATCGGGCGGTGCAGGAGTTAAAGCTGGATGCGGATCAGTTTAAATCGCGCTTTTATCGCTATATGCCCCTGGGGGTAAGTTTTAGCGAATCCTTTTTGGAAGAGTCGCCAGGTTTTATGGCACGCTTTAACACTGCTATCAACGCCTGCAGCCCAACCCGGTTTAGTTTATCGCCCTGGGAGCAGGCCAGTATTCGCCAGCGGCTGGCGCGCAAACTGGAGCGCTGGCGCAGCCTGCCGGGGTTGCCGCAGCGGCTGGTGAAGCGCAATAAAATTGCCGCCAGTTTATCCGATAAGGTGTTGCAGTCGCTGGATCAGCAGTGGATAGAGGCCTATAAAACAAACAATCTGTCCTTTGCGATTTCCATTTTGGATCAGGAATTGTCAGCGCAGCTGCGCGACATTAAAAAGCAGGCCGATGGTTTGGTGACGGAAGTTATTGTGACCGACAATCGCGGCTACAACCTGGCCACCAGCGATCTCACTTCAGACTACTGGCAGGGGGATGAGGCAAAATTTCAAAATGCTTTTGGCCAGGCGGGCGACGCGGTGATTTTTAATGAGGTGGAGTACGACGATTCGAGCAAGCACTTTCAGGTGCAATTGAGTCTGCCGCTAAACAGCGATGCAGGTGTTCCTCTGGGCGTGATGATTTTGGGCCTGGATGTGGAGCGGGTGCTATCCCAATTAAATTAAATCCTGCGCCCTGACTGAATGTTTCAGGCAGGGCGCAGGATCGCGCAGCCGCTATTTAAAACAGCGAAGCGTTTACCCACAAGTGAGTGGCAACACTGGCAAAGTAGCCGATCATAATTACCGGCGCCCATTTCAAATGGCCAATAAACGTGTAGTAACCGCGCGCCTGGCCCATCAGTGCCACACCCGCCGCCGAACCAATCGACAGCATACTGCCGCCCACACCCGTCGTGAGCGTGACCAGCAACCACTGGCCAAAGCTTAAATCAGGCGACATGGTCAGCACCGCGTACATCACCGGAATATTGTCCACTATGGCCGATACCAGACCCAGTGCCACGTTGGAAGTGGTGTGGCTAAAGTTGCCGTAAAGCGACTCTGACAGCAGCGTTAAATAGCCCATAAAGCCCAGGCCGCCCACGCACATAATCACCCCGTAGAAGAACAGCAGCGTATCCCACTCCAGGCGCGCCAGCGGCTGGAACACGTCAAAGGGCAGGGGAATACGGGTGAGCGGGTTTTCGCCCTGGGGCTGAATGTAATCCGATTGCGGCTGGGACATGACCACGCCTTTTTTGCGCAGGTAGTAGCCGTAGAGTTTCAAGTAGGCGAGGCCCATCATCATGCCCATCACCGGCGGCATATGCAGCACTATATGGCCCATTACTGCACTGAAAATGGTGGCCAAAAACAAAATCAAAAAGGGAATGGCGCCCTCTTTGTAAGTAAGGTGCTCAAGCACCAGATCTTCGGCGTCTTTTTGGCTGGCCTTGTTTTTAATAAACAGGCTCATGGCAATGGCTGGCACCAGGAAGTTCACCAGCGAGGGCAGGAACAAATAGAAGAAATCGACAAAAGGCACCTTGCCCGCTTGCCACACCATCAGCGTGGTAATGTCACCAAAGGGGCTGAAGGCGCCGCCAGAGTTGGCCGCCACCACAATATTGATACAGGCGAGGTTTACAAAGCGGCGATCGTCCTCGGCAATTTTTAATACCACGGCACACATCAGCAGTGCGGTAGTCAGGTTGTCGGCAATGGGCGAAATCAAAAAGGCGAGGAAGCCGGTAATCCAGAATAACTGGCGGTAGCTAAAGCCTTTGCGAATCATCCAGGCGCGCAGGGCGTTAAACAGACCGCGCTCATCCAGGGCGTTGATATAGGTCATAGCCACCAGCAGGAAGAGCATCAGCTCGGAGAATTCCAGCAGCGTGTGTTTAAAGGCTTCTTCGGCTAGCGGCGAGTGGCCTTCAACCTTATACAGCCAGCCAATCAATAGCCAGATAATACCGGCCGCGGCCAGTACAGGTTTGGATTTGCGCAGGTGCAGCACTTCTTCCAGCATCACAAATACATAGGCAACGACAAACAAGCCGACGCATATCCAGCCAATATTTGAGTGGGTGTAGTCAGTGCCCTGACTGGCGAAAGCCGTCCCACAGAACAGTGATAACAACAGGGGAATAAGCCATTGATACTTGGTTTGTCGCATTGTTTCTCCTTTGTTTTTGTAAGGTTTTTGTGGTCTTGTAAAAGCGAAAAAGGCAGCGCGAGGCTGCCTTTTCATTCTATTACTTAAGGGGCTTGTATTTCATGCGCTTGGGTTGCGCATCCTGGCCCTTGCGCTTAACCAGGTCCTCGTGGTACTCCGTGTAGTTGCCTTCAAAGAAGACAATATCCGAGTCGCCTTCATAGGCGAGGATATGGGTGGCGATACGGTCGAGGAACCAGCGGTCGTGCGAGATCACCAGCACACAGCCAGGGTAGGCGAGAATGGCGTCTTCCAGGGCGCGCAGGGTTTCTACGTCCAGGTCGTTTGAAGGTTCGTCGAGCAGCAGTACGTTGGCGCCCTGCTTGAGGGTATTGGCCAGGTGCAAACGGCCGCGCTCACCGCCGGAGAGTTCGCCCACGCGCTTCTGCTGATCTGAGCCTTTGAAGTTAAAGCGGCCAATGTAGGCGCGCGAGTTAACTTCGTAGCTGCCGATTTTGAGAATATCCTGACCATCGGACACGGCTTCCCAGACAGTTTTGTCGTTGGCCAGGTTTTCGCGGCTCTGGTCGACAAAGGCCAGGTTCACTGTCTCGCCAATAACCACTTTGCCGCTATCTGGCTGCTCTTGACCGGAGATCATGCGGAACAGGGTGGATTTACCCGCGCCGTTACCGCCGACAATACCCACCACTGCACCCTTGGGGATGGCAAAGCTGAGGTTGTCGATCAGCAGGCGATCGCCATAGCCCTTGCTGACGTTTTCAAATTCGATGACCTTGTCACCCAGGCGCTCGCCGGGCGGAATGTAGATCTCGTTGGTTTCGTTGCGCGCCTGGAATTCCTGGCTTTGCAGCTCGTCAAAACGCGCCAGGCGCGCCTTGCTCTTGGCCTGACGGCCTTTGGGGTTCTGGCGCACCCATTCCAGTTCCTGCTTCAGGGCTTTCTGGTGAGCAGCTTCAGTGCGCTGCTCCTGGGCCAAGCGGGCTTCTTTTTGCTCCAGCCAGCTGGAGTAGTTGCCCTCGTAGGGAATACCGTGGCCGCGGTCGAGTTCGAGAATCCAGCCGGCGGCGTTGTCGAGGAAGTAGCGGTCGTGGGTAATGGCCACTACGGTACCGGTGAATTTCTGCAGGAACTGCTCCAGCCAGTAGACCGATTCGGCGTCCAGGTGGTTGGTAGGTTCGTCGAGCAGCAGCATATCGGGGCGCGACAGCAGCAGGCGGCACAGGGCCACACGGCGCTTTTCACCACCGGAGAGTTTGGTCACATCGGCATCCCAGGCGGGCAGGCGCAGGGCGTCGGCGGCCACTTCCAAGGTGTGATCCAGGTTGTGGGCATCCCAGGCCTGGATAATGTCTTCACACTTGGCCTGTTTTTTCGCCAGGTCGTCAAAGTCAGCATCCGGCTCGGCATAGGCGGCGTAGATGCGATCCAGCTCGGCCAGGGCATCTACCGCTTCGCGCACGCCGTCTTCCACATTGCCGCGCACGTCTTTGGCTGGGTCCAGCTGCGGCTCCTGCTGCAGATAGCCGACTTTAATGCCGGGCATGGGGCGGGCTTCGCCGTTAAAGTCCTGGTCGACGCCGGCCATAATGCGCAGCAGCGAGGATTTACCTGAACCGTTAAGGCCGAGTACGCCGATTTTGGCGCCGGGGAAGAAGGACAGGGAGATATCCTTCAGGATTTCGCGCTTGGGCGGCACGATTTTGCCCAAGCGGTGCATGGTGTAAACGTATTGAGCCATGGGGGCTAAAACCTCGTGAGTCAGGCCTTAGTGGTAAGGCCCAAGTAGTGGGGAATTTGCGAAGGCCGATACTATAAAGGAAGCCATCTCCAAGGCCAATGCTTGGCCTCTGCTGAGGCCCTTTTCGGCCAGCCCTGGGTTGGCCTTGAGCAAGGGGCGAAAAACGGCGACTGCTATGCTTCAAACAGGCCTTTGCCTCAGCTAGGGGCAGATAAATTGCAGTATTCGTTGAGGGAGTAAACCTATGTCGATGGTTAATGACTCAAAACTGTCCGATTCCCGAATTCATTTAACCGTGCGCAATGCCCGTGTTAGTGATGTAGATGCCATAGTGGCGTTGTCGGAACTGGTCTATAAACCGCTCAATATGGATACCTATTCGCCTGCGGCCATACTGGGGCAAATCAACAACTTTCCCCAAGGGCAAATTGTGGTGTATGCCGGTGATGTATTGGTTGGCTATTGCGCGACCTTTCGCATTGCCGAGCGCGTCTGTATGCGCAAACACACCTGGGGCGATATCACCGGCAATGGTTATGCCTCGCGTCACGATATCCACGGCGACTGGCTCTATGGTATGGAGGTGTGCATCAACAATGACTACCGCGGCTACCGCATTGGTCAGCGGCTGTACAACGAGCGCAAAAAACTCTGTCAGTCGCTGGGCTTAAAAGGTGTGGTCTTCGCCGGGCGGATTCCCAACCTGGCCAAGCGCATAAAAAAATTAAAAACCGTTGAAAATTACATAGATCAGGTCGTCCATAAAAAAATAAAAGACCCGGTGCTGTCGTTTCAATTGCGCAATGGTTTTGAAGTGATCGGCGTTATTAAAAATTACTTGCCCGATGATAAACAATCTCTGGGTTACGCTGCCCATATGGTGTGGCGCAACCCCAAGGTGATTGCGCAGGAAGACAAACCAGTCAAACAATTTGGCGTGCGCATGCCTGATGTGGTGCGTATAGCTGCCGTCCAATATCAGCTGCGCAAAATCAGTTCATTTAATGAATTTACCCGGCAGGTGGAGTACTTCATCAATGTGGTGGCCGACTACAAGGCAGATTTTGTGGTCTTCCCGGAGTTATTCAGTTTGCAGCTGCTGTCCATAGAGGATCAGGAGCTGTCCCCTTCGGAATCCATAGAGGCGCTAACCAAGTACACGCCGCGTTTTAAAGATGCCATGCGCGACCTGGCCCTGAGCTACAACGTCAATGTGATTGCGGGCACCCATCCAACGCGGGTGGAAAACGGTCGTATCGAAAATATTTCCTATGTATTTTTGCGCGATGGCAGAGTATTTGAGCAGCCAAAAATTCACCCGACACCCAATGAAGTTTACTGGTGGGATATTGAAGGCGGCAGCAAACTTCAGGCGGTAGATACAGATTGCGGCCCCATAGGGGTATTGATCTGCTATGACTCAGAGTTTCCCGAGCTGGCGCGGCATTTGGTGGATCAGGGCGTGCAGATTTTATTTGTGCCTTTTTGCACCGATGAGCGCCAGAGTTATATGCGCGTGCGCTACTGCTGTCAGGCGCGCGCCATAGAAAATCAAATTTATGTGGTGATGGCGGGCAATGTCGGCAACCTGCCCAATGTGGCCAATCTGGATATCCAATACGCGCAGAGCTGTATTCTCACGCCCTGTGATTTTCCCTTCGCCCGCGATGGTGTGGCCGCGGACACTACGCCCAATGTGGAGATGGTGGCTATAGCCGATTTGCGCCCGGAAACTCTGATCATGGCGCGCAACAGCGGCACAGTTAAAAACCTTAAAGACCGCCGTCACGATTTATATCGGGTGTTATGGAAGGGTGATAAATAACCCGCTAGTTACTAGCGGCGATCATCACCGCGCACCCGTGAGCCGCCGGAGTTGCCCGAACCCTCCGGGCGAGTAAACCTGCCGCTGTCGCGCTGGTCACTGCGCTCCTGACGCGGCTCATAGCGGGTTTGCGGCTGAGCTTCACGGCGCTCGGGGGCGCTGTACTGGCGCTGGGTAGTGGTGGTGTTAGTGCGCTCCGTCTGACGAGTATTTTGACGTGCAGATTCCTGGTTGTTGCCCGAGCCCGAGGTGGAGTTGGTTATACGCGGCAGCTGGCGGTTAACAACTGTTTGATTGCCGCTCATCACCGGTTGGCGCACCTGGCCAGTGGCTGGTTTATTGTCGCCGGATGAGCTGCGTACGCTGGTTTCTTGAGTGCTTAAAGTTCTCTCTTGGCTGCGTATGGTGCCCGCTTGACTGCGTATGGTGCTCGCCTGGCTGGGTGCCGTGGTTTGGCGACGGACAGAATCGCTGGGGTTGCCTGATTCACGCGGCCGCGAATAATTGTTCTGGCGCGGCTGATCGCCGCCACTGCTAATTTGTCTGGGCTTGTTAGTGCTCTGGCCAACCAGTTGATGGGGATTGGCCATCAGGCGACCCTGACGCTGATCGCGGGCAACATTAGGCTGAATATGCGGATTGCTACTGGTGCGATAGTCATGACTATCCCTATAGCTCTCGCGGCTGCTGTGATAGCGCTGAGTAGTGGGCCGGTCATAGTAGGCCACGCCGCGTCTGTGCACCGGGTTGTGGTTCCAGGGACGCGCATCGCGGTAGTTGGCGATATAGCGGTTGGAGTAGTAGCGCGGGCGATAACTGCGATCCACCACCACTACGCGTCTGTCGTGCCAGCGGCAGCCGGAATAATAAAAGCTGCTGCCCAGGTAAATCCCCGCGCTCCAGTAGAAGCCAGAGACATAGACATAGCTGCTGGGGTAGTACCAGTACACCGGGGGATAGCCCGCCCACCACCAGTCGCCATAAACCACGCGGGTATCATAGGCAGGCACATAGACAACCCGCTCAACGCTGGGCTCTATGGTGATAATCCGCTCTTCGCGCACGACTTTAACGTGCTCCATATTATCCAGGTTGCCCGCCGCGTAGGCTTTATTGCGCAGCAGCTGCACATGGTCCATCACCCGGCCTTCATCGGCGAGGAAGGCATCGCCCAGCTGCTGGGTCCAGTCCAGATCCTCGCTCATGCGGCGCAATAAATCAGGGAAGGCCACCAGGGCTTTCACACTTGGGTCCCAGTCCTGATCGGTAACCGCGTTGACCGCATCCTCA
This sequence comes from uncultured Cellvibrio sp., assembly GCA_966248255.1. Taxonomy (GTDB): domain Bacteria; phylum Pseudomonadota; class Gammaproteobacteria; order Pseudomonadales; family Cellvibrionaceae; genus Cellvibrio. The sequence goes on along the minus strand of CBIMZH010000005.1, from coordinate 4,378 downwards.
CCGTTTATCCCTGGGTTGGCACGCACCCAGCGATCCGCCTGCACTACTTCCAGTGGGTAGGTAGAGGCAATCAGCACATGGGAGAGAAGGGTGTCCGGGTAAAGGGCAACGGGTGCCAGCAGCGAGTCCAGTTGCGCCTCGCTAAAACTGGCATTGGCGGTGGCGCTGGCGGGAACCTGAGCGGAAGGGCTGATAGGCGCCTGAGCGGCTGTGCTTTGCGCCAGAACCAGGCCACTGGGCAGGGTCATGGCTAGGGCAATTGCCAGTGCGATTGATGTTTTCATAGCGGGTTACCCCTGAGCGCCCCTTGGGCAAAATGGTGCTTATGTTATAGCTGTTATAGCCCCGAGCCTCTTAACCCGGGCTGAATGTTTTTTGTGCGACAAAACCTGAAGATAAAATCTTAGTTGCCGCTTGCTTGACTAATCACCAGCCGCCTTGATAATGGCGCTCCAGAAGCATAAAAGCTGGCACTCGAACCCATATTGGCGCGAAGGCTGGCACTTATAAAGTTCGGATTATTAGCTGTCGGGACTTTTAGCGATAGACCAATTTAGAGACAGCCGCATGATAGATGTTAATTTTCAGCTAAAGGGCAGTGCAGTGACCGTGGTGATTCTCGCCATAAGCCACTACCAGCCACAAACCCTGGCCGCTGAACTTAAAGAAAAAATTGATCAGGCGCCGCAATTTTTTGAAAACTCTCCGATTTTGATCAACCTTGATCGCCTGGAAAACCCCCAGGACCTGGCCGACCTGGACGAATTATTAGCAATTTGTCGCCAGCTTGAGCTGCAACCCCTAGGTTTCACCGGTGTTCCTGAGGTATTGTTAGCCCCAGTTAACGCCACTGGTCTGGCACGCCTGCCCACACCAAATGAACGCGCACTTAAACTGCCCAAGCAGCAAGCTGCCGCTAAGGAAACTGTTGTAGAGCGCGTTGTTGAGCGGGTGGTGGAAGAGCGCATAGTGCAGCGCCAGAGCCGGGTGATAACCCGTCCGGTGCGCTCCGGCCAACAGATTTATGCCGAGGGAGCCGACTTGATAGTGCTCGCCCAGGTGAGTGAAGGCGCCGAGGTGCTGGCCGATGGCAATATCCATGTTTACGGCACCCTGCGCGGCCGCGCTTTGGCCGGTGTGCGCGGCGATGAAACAGCGCGAATTTTCTGCCAGCAACTGGACGCTGAACTGGTATCCATTGCCGGCAACTTTGTGTTGCAGGATGCGCTGCCCACAGAATTACTGAAAAAACCTGCCCAGATTTCCCTCAGCGGCCCCAAGGTGCTGGTGGAACCCCTGGCCAGTAACTGACAGACACTATTTGTTAGCTAGCAATCACAGTATTAAACAACAAAACATTGTTAACCCAATTTAAGTAAGGAGCCTGCCTTGGCTAAAATTATCGTAGTAACTTCGGGTAAGGGCGGTGTGGGCAAAACCACCACCAGCGCCGCGATCAGCACCGGCCTTGCCATGCGTGGCAACAAAACTGTGGTCATAGATTTTGACGTGGGCCTGCGCAACCTGGATTTGATCATGGGCTGCGAACGCCGTGTGGTTTACGATTTTGTTAACGTCATTAAAGGTGAATCCACCCTTAACCAGGCGCTGATTAAAGACAAGCGCGTTGACGGCCTGTACATTCTCCCCGCGTCACAAACTCGCGATAAAGATGCGCTGACCCGCGAAGGCGTGGAAAAGGTTTTGGAAGAGCTGGCCAAAGATTTCGACTTTATTGTCTGCGATTCGCCCGCCGGTATTGAGCAGGGCGCGCTTATGGCGCTGTACTTTGCCGACGAGGCCATTGTAGTGACCAACCCGGAAGTTTCCTCGGTGCGCGACTCCGACCGTATTCTGGGTATTCTGCAAAGCAAATCCCGCCGCGCCGAACAAAACCTGGAGCCAATCAAAGAGCATCTGCTGCTCACCCGTTACAACCCGGCGCGCGTTAACAATGGCGAAATGCTCAGCGTAAATGACGTGGAAGAAATTCTGGCGATTAAATTGTTGGGTGTTATCCCCGAGTCGGAAGCTGTGCTTAAAGCCTCCAACTCTGGTGTGCCGGTGATTATGGATACCGAATCGCCTGCAGGTCAGGCTTATAACGACGCCGTGGATCGCCTGCTCGGCAGCGACCGTCCGCACCGCTTCCTGGAAGCTGAGAAAAAGAGCTTCATCAAACGTCTGCTGGGGGTGTAAGCCGTGAGCATTCTGGATTTTCTGGTCAAGAAGCGTCAGCCCACCTCGGCCTCTATCGCCAAGGAGCGGCTGCAAATTATTGTGGCGCACGAGCGCAGCAAGCGCGGCCCACAACAGCCCGATTACTTGCCGCAAATGCGCGAGGAAATTATCGCGGTTATTCGCAAATACATTCCCATAGATTCCAGTCAGGTTTCAGTGAATGTCGATAACAACGATAACTGCTCGGTGTTGGAGTTGAACATTACTCTGCCGGATTAAGTAGAGTTTGTTCGGCCTGAATAAAAAGGGGCGCTAGCAATAGCTGCCCCTTTTTATTTTCAGGAAAATTTTATAGAGAAACAGCGAGTAAAATTCAGAGAGACGCTATGCCTGAGCTTGTGTTAAATCGCGCAGATACCTGCGTTGTGTTCGATTTTGAAACCACTGGCCTAAGCCCCGATATGGGCGACCGCAGTATCGAAATTGGTGCAGTGCGTATTGAGCAGGGGCAGATAACCGCACGTTTTAACGCCTTGATGAACCCGGGTATTCGCGTGCCCGGATTTGTGGAAAATCTTACCGGTATTACCACGGCCATGGTTGCCGAGGCACCGGCCAATGCGCAGGTTATGGCCGAATTTCTTGAGTTTATTCAGGGCTACAATCTGGTTGCGCACAATGCCAGTTTCGACTCACGCTTTTTGCGCGCCGAATTAAAACGCATTAAAAAAGCCTTCCCCGGCGATATCGCCTGTAGCCTGTTAAGCGCGCGCCGCATTTTACCGCTCGCCCCCAACCACCAATTGGCAACTCTGGTTGATTATCGCCAGCTGCCCGTGCCCGCTGAGTATCACCGCGCCCTGGCTGATGCCGAAGTTACCGCTCACCTCTGGTTAAGCATGCTAGATGAATTGGCTGAGTATCATCAGCTGGCAAATTTGCCTTTTGCTTTTATGCAGGAGTTAAATAAAACGCCCAGGGCACAATTGACAGGTTTATATCGTCGCTGGCGCAATTCCTGAGCAGCGTGTAAATTCACCAGGTTGAGTTTATCTGGCAAATAAAGGATTTGAACAATGCGCCATCTAAAATTAGCTGCGATTGGCTTGGGGCTTTTTACCGGTATATTCATTGCCGGTTGTGGTTATTTAATTCAGCCGAAGCTGGCCACAGGTATAGTGAAATTGGCGGCGGGTAGTTACCAGCTGGATAGCCGTCACACCAGTGTGTTATTTAAAATTAACCATCTGGGCTTTACCGACTATGTCGGCCGTTTTAATAAAATGGATGCGCAATTGGAGTTTGACCCCAAGCAATTGCACAGCGCCAAACTCTCTGCTGTTATCGATATCGCCAGTATCGATGTCAATAATCCTGACCTGGAAGAAACCCTGCGCGGCGCCAGCTGGTTTGAAGCAGAAAAATATCCCCAGGCCGTATTCACCACCACCAGCGTCCAACCCATCAATGAAAATTCAGCGGATTTTAGCGGTGACCTAAGTTTGCATGGCGTCACTCGTCCCTTTGTTTTACATGTGACCTTTAATGGCGGCGGTACCGATTTACTGACCGGTTCCTACACCCTGGGGTTTACCGCCAGCGGGCAGTTATCCCGCTCGGAATTTGGTATCAGCTATTTAGTGCCGGCCATTGCCGATCAAGTCAAGATTGAAGTTTTTGCCGAATTCCTGCAGCGCTAGGGGTAAGCGGGTTTTGTTTGTCACCTGGCTTGTCTATAGTAGGCCCTTGGCTGCAATTGCAGCTGCACCCAGGATAGGGCTAAATCAACCAGCACAATCGATTGAGGACGGAAAATGATAAGAATTGGAAAGTGGTTGTTGGTAATCCTTGTAATTTTTACCGGCCTGATTTTTTGGCTGAGATGGCGCGAAGCCCCCGAACTTTTTGTCGATATAGCGCTGCGCCCAAAAACAGAAGCCCCCGCTGGCGCCGAGTGGAATTCGTCTGGGCGCCGCTGGACTCGCGGACCACCAGCTCCGGGACCAGCCGGCGCGTCACCGGCTTCGCCCCCTTGGGGTCCTCCAGCTGCGCCAGGAGATCTTCCATCGCGGAGCGGCCCAGCTCGACTTCCGTTGCGAAGCGGAGGAATCGATGCTCGGCATGCTCTGGCAAATAGAACGCGCTGCACACCATATCGACGTACGGCCGTGCTTTGCGCGAAATTGAAATCTCCTCG
>CBIMZH010000004.1:0-20224 GCA_966248255.1 uncultured Cellvibrio sp. | reverse complement strand
ATCCCCGAAGCCCAGCGCCTGCGCGCGCAAACCGATGTGGTCTTTGCCACTGACGTGCGTGTGACCAAAGAAGGCTTTAAAGAGTGGAACCACAACTCAGTCTGCGTGGCCAAAAAAGCCAACGAGATTCAGGCTGACGAAGAAATCGTCGACTACGGCCCAGAGACGGCGGCGCGCGTGGCTGAGATCATCAAAAACGCCAAAACCGTACTCTGGAACGGCCCCTGCGGCGTATTTGAGTTTGATGCTTTCGCCCAGGGTACTGAAGTGGTAGCCCGTGCCATTGCCGAGAGCGAGGCTTTCTCGGTTGCCGGCGGTGGCGACACCCTGGCCGCTATCGACAAGTGGAACCTGGCGGACAAGGTCTCTTATGTATCCACTGGCGGCGGCGCCTTCCTCGAGTTTGTTGAAGGTAAGGTTCTGCCAGCGGTAGCCATGCTGGAAGAGCGCGCTAAAAACTAAGCCTGGCGGCCAGTTTTTACCCGCAATAAAAAAGGCGATCCCCGGATCGCCTTTTTTTCGTCTGCAGTTTCCAGCAGCTTTATTTGCCGACCAATTGCAACAGCGGTTTGAGGTCGCAGCTCTGCTGCTCCGCGGGCATATAGGGTGATTTGAGGCAGATGAGTTTGCGCTGGGCCAGGTTCAGCTCGCGCAGGTCTGCTGCCAGGTAGTACTTGAACAGCTTGTTGAAGGCGCCGCTCTTCTGCAGCTTTTGCAGCCCCAGTTGAATGCGCTCGGCCAGCAGGGGCGCTGATTTGCTCACATAAAAATACAGCGGGTATTCGTAGTGGATCAGGTAGTGGCTGTCGATTTGCAGCTGGGGGAAATCCGCCTTGTGGCGGCGGTAGGTGAACAGGGCTTCGTCGGCGCCCAGCGGCAGGCAGTCAAAACGCTTGGCGCCGAGCATGTCGAACAGGCCTTCAAAGTTGGTAGATTGCAGCGGGTTAATGCCGTTGTACTTATAAACGCCTATATCACCCCAGTTGAGCCCCTGGCCGATGCGCAGTTGCTGCAGGTCCTCTGGGGTGCGCATTTGCGGCCATAGCTCACTGCTGCCATTGGTCAGGCAGACGCGGTAGCCGAGCAGGCCGTTGAGTATATCTATGGGGATTTCTATGGCATCGCCACTGGCCAGGGGTGTACCTGGCGAACCCCAGAGAATATTGATCTTCTTACCTTCGCTGAGCAGGTGTGACTGGCGCTTGGGGCTGGGCTCCATGGCATAGGGGATTATCTGGTAGTCGCCAAATTCGGGGCGGCTGACTTCCAGTGCCTGGCGGATAAGTTCGTACTTATAGCTGTGGCGGGCATCCAGCTCACCGCGGTTGTAGTACATCACCTGGGTGCTGGTTAAGTGTTTACTTGGCGCCAGGTTGCCTGCCTCCACCGGGAGCCAGAGCAGTAACCCAAGAGCGCCCAGGGCGCTGGTCCATAGCTTGCTGAAGCAGCTGGGCTGCATCCATAACATAGTGGTGCCTCGTATTTTACTGGCGTAAGTTTAGATAACCCTGGCGCATTTTCCTATCAAATTTAAGGCCTGAGTCACACAAAATAGCCCAGCCCTGTCACCCCGCCAATGGCGGCCCCCGAGGTTTCACTTCCCACCTTGGGTTCCCACTTTTTTTGCGCGCCTAAATTGCCCTTTGGGCTGCCTTCCCGACCGCTGTATCGCTCATCTAAGGCGCTTATCGGCGCTGGCTAAAGCGTCTTATCGGCCCTGGCTGGGCGGGTGGAGGCTGCTCCCCCAATAAGTAATTCTGGTTTATATGATTAATTTAAGTTGTTGATTTTAAAGGGGGTGTGCATGTCCCATCTGGCAAAAACAAAAGTGAGAAGGGTCACCTTGAGGTGAATTTCAAGGTGGGACGACAGTATTCAAAACAGGGGGGATTATGGCTGGGCTGAAAAAGCGGTTATGGCCTTGCTTCACTGAAGGGCGCCAAACCCATCAATAAGAACCAGGGCCAAGAATAACGATCAATAAATAAATGGAGAACTCCATGTATAAAACACCAACCAGTCAACTCGGCTACATTCAAAACGACAAAACCCGGTCGCGCAGTTTCACCAAAAAACTCCTTACCTCGGCCATTGCTTCGGCGGCCATGCTCGGCAGCTCCGGGCTGGTTATGGCGCAGCAGGATGGCACTGTAGAAGAGGTAGTGGTTACCGGTCTGCGCGCCAGCTTGCAGCGCTCAATGGACTTGAAGCGCGATGCCAAAGGCATAGTGGATGCCATTTCGGCGGAAGATATAGGTAAGTTCCCCGATACCAACCTGGCTGAATCCCTGCAGCGTATTACCGGTGTGTCTATCGACCGCAGCAATGGCGAAGGCTCCAAGGTAACCGTGCGCGGCCTGGGCCCGGACTTTAACCTGGTAACCCTCAACGGTCGTCAGATGCCCGGTGCCACCATTGGCGATACCTATGCCTCTGGCTCGCGCTCCTTTGACTTTGGCAACCTGGCCTCTGAAGGCGTTAGCGCCGTTGAGGTGTATAAAACCTCGCGCGCTGATGTATCCCCAGGCGGTATGGGCGCGACTATCAATATTGTGACGCCCAAGCCCTTGGAATCTGCACCTAAAGCCTCTGTCGGGGTTAAAGGCGTGTGGGACAAGTCTTCCGAAGACCCGGAGCTGACCCCGGAAGTGTCCGGCATTTATAGTAACTCCTTTGCCGAGGGCAAATTTGGTGTGTCTCTTACCGGTAGCTACCAGGAGCGTAAAGGTGGCAGCGCCAGCGCCGCCATAGGCACCGGCTGGCGCTCCTTCCCCGGCACTGTGACCCAGGATTGGGGCGGTCAGGAGCATGTGGATTGGGAGTGGGGCGGTATCGACTTCAACAACGGCAATCACCGCAACCAGCCCGCGGGCGAAGATGTTTACTCCACCCCACAGCAAATGGGCTACGCCTTTACCGAGTTTGAGCGCAAGCGCACCAACGGTCAGTTGACCCTGCAATTTGCCCCCAGCGATGACCTGGTAACCACCCTGGATTACACCTACAGCCAGAACGAAATCCAATCCACCTACAACGACGTGGGCGGCTGGTTTAACTTCGGCGGTCAATCCTCCATTTTCTCCGAAAACGCCTCGCCCGGTGTACAGACGCCGCTGATTTACTCCGAAGACATGACCAATGGCGACCTGCCTATGGGTGTGGGTGAGCAGTCCTCGCTGTACGAAAACAAATCCCTGGGCTTTAACGTTAAGTGGAAGCCAATGGATAAGCTGACCCTGACTCTGGATGCGCACAGCTCCAGCGCCGAGGCGCGCCCCAATAATGCTTACGGCAACAGCGTGGGTATTGCGGTATCCGCCTATGTGCGCGACCGCAGCACTGTGGATGTGCGCGGCGATATGCCGATTCTGGTACTGGATGTACTCGACGGTGCCGGTGGCAATGAGTTGCGCCCGGAAGATCTGAAAGTGTCCGGCAGCTACTTCCGCTACAGCCAAACCAAACACGATATTGATCAGGTGCAGTTGAGCGGTGAGTGGGAATTTACCGATGACCTGAGCGTTAAGTTCGGCGTTGGTCACACCCGCAGCGATTACCAATCCGCCTTCTCCAATGTGCAGCGCGAAACCTGGAGCGGCCTGGGTGATCTGGGTGATCTGCCCACCGAGTTCTTCACAGAGGAAACTATTCTCGATCGCTTTGATGGCAGCTTCAGTGAAATTTCCGCTGAGGATATGGCCTTCCTCGGGGGCACCAATACCACCCCCTGGAACCAGCGCTACAGCTTTAACTTCTACGATGTGCGCAACTTTGCCGCCGCCAATTACGACGATGGTATGGGTGGTGCAACCTGTGCCGACGGCTCTACCTGGTACTGCGCCAAGGATCCAGATCAGTTCAACAACATTCTGGAAACCTCTAACAGCGCCTTTATTCAGGGTAACTGGAATACCGAGTTGATGGGCATGCCCTTCTCCGCCAATGCCGGTGTGCGTTATGAGTCGACTGATGTAGAAACCCCGGCAACCGCTCAGGCCTATGGCCCGGTGGAATGGATTTCGGCTAACGAATTCAAAATGCTGCCAGTGGGTGAGCCAAGCAAGGTTACCGATAAAGGTAGCTACGACTTTGTTCTGCCGTCTTTGGATTTGAAACTGGATCTGCTCGAAGACCTGGTGATGCGCGCCTCCTATGGTCAGAGCATCGCCCGCCCCGACTGGCTGCAATTGCGCGGCGGTACCAGCTACAACCAGGCACCGCGTATCAATGGTGCAACGGCTGATCGCGGCAACCCAGGCCTTAAGCCTTACAAAGCGGACAACTACGACCTGTCATTCGAGTGGTACTACGATGACGCCAGCTATGTGTCGCTGGGCTACTTCCAAAAAACCGTGGGCAACTTTATTGGCTCGCGCGTGGTTAACGAGCAGGGGCCTCTGGCTAACACGCCGCACCCAGCTTATGGCCCGCGCTACCAGGCCGCGATAGATTCGGGAATCTCGCCCAATGCGGTAGAAGATATTCGCCAGTATATTCTCGATAATTTTGCTGATCCGGAAACGGCTTATGTAGATCCAGGTAGCGGCAACATTATTATCGTGGGTATTCCCGGTGAAGATTCCAACACCCCGGTGCAGGTAACCGAAGTTGCCAACTCCAACAAAGAAGTGAAAATCGACGGTTGGGAAATGGCGGTGCAACACAACTTCTGGGAGACAGGTTTTGGTGTGATTGCCAACTACACCCTGGTGGATGTGGATACCGAGTTCGACAACATGGTGCTTAGCGATCCACAGTTTGCGATCACCGGCGTGAGCGACTCGGCCAACTTTATCGCCTTCTATGATAAAGACGGCTTCCAGGCGCGTATCGCTTACAACTGGCGCGACAAGTTCCTGGCTTCATCCACCTCGGGCACAGGTAACAACCCGATTTATGTTGATGCCTACAGCCAGATTGACCTGAATGTCAGCTACGACATTAATGAAAATCTGTCGGTGTTCTTTGAAGGTTTGAATGTCACCGGCGAGAGCCGTCGCACCTTTGGTCGCGATAGCCATCAGGTTCTCGGCTATTATCAGGGTGAGGCGCGTTACAATCTGGGTGCGAGATACACTTTCTAATCTGGATTGCTAGGTGCATCAATACTATTAAATTAATAGTAAATGCCTGATGTTAAAACGCTTGCAAGGAAAAGCCGCTAGTCGTTAGCGGCTTTTCTTTTACATAAAAACTACCTGACAATTTTCTTTACAAAAGCAGAACCTCTTATGACAAAAATACAAATGCTGGATCAAGAGCTGCATCAACACATCCGCGTGCACACCGGCTATGCCAGCGAATTTGGCGATGATCAAATGTGGCTGCCAACCTTCGCTGCCGAGCTGCGCACACTTCAGGGCCACTACCCGGTGCTGTTCAGTAAAAACCCCGGGCGCGATGATTTTAGTATTGCGGCACTGCTCGGCTTTGAACAGGGCGAAAATCTGTTTTTAAAAAACGGCCACTGGGATTGCACTTACATTCCCATGATGGCGCGCCGCGGGCCTTTCTCTATTGGCATTCATGGCGAACAGGAACAAGCGCAAAAAATTGTTAATATCAATGAAGCTAGCCCCAGGGTAAATACCCAGGCCGGTGAGTTACTGTTTAATGAACTCCGCTCACCCACGGCCTATTTGCAATATGTGATGAACCTGTTGGATACGCTGGACAAGTGGCAGCAGCCCAATCAAGTGTTTATCGAAAAGTTGCAGCAGTATGAACTGCTGGAGCCGGTCAGCCTGGATATTACTTTGGGCAATGGCACCAAAGGCCAGTTGATGGGCTTTCATATCATCGCCGAAGCAAAACTTAATGCGCTTCCCGCCGCGGCTATCGATGACTTGCACAAGTCCGGCTGCCTGGAGCCTATCTATATGGCCTTGGCCAGCCTGAGCAATATGGCTGGGCTTATCGAGCGAAAAACCGCAAAAGTCTTAGCGCAGTAATTACAAAAAATATAAAAAGCGTTGTTTGTAGAGGAGAGGCGTGGCAAATGATAAAAAAAATTGTAATTGCCGGTGGCGGCACCGCCGGTTGGATGGCAGCGGCACTGCTGTCAAAAATGCTTGGCAAGCAACACCAAATAGTACTGGTGGAGTCAGATGAAATTGCCACAGTCGGTGTCGGCGAGGCGACAATTCCACCGCTGGTCAGCTTCCACAATATTATTGGCCTGGACGAAAAAGAATTTATGTCCGGCGTTAATGCCACCTTTAAACTGGGTATCTCCTTTGAAAACTGGCGCCAAATCGGCCATGAATATATTCACGCCTTCGGTCGCGCCGGTCAGGATGTCTGGGCCTGCAGTTTTATCCACTTTTGGCTGGGCGGTCTGGCCCGCGGCATAGACTATCCCTACGAGCACTACTGTGCAGAAATGCTCGCCTGCCGCGATAATAAATTCGCGGTGGTGTCCAATAACAAATTGGTTTACGCCTATCACATGGATGCCGGTATCTACGCCGGTATGCTGCGCAAGCGCAGCGAGGCCTGCGGGGTAAAGCGTATTGAAGGAAAAATTGCCCAGGTCAATCTGGATCACGCCAGCGGCAATATCGCCTCACTGGCGCTGCACTCGGGTGAGGTTATCGACGGCGATTTTTTTATCGACTGCACTGGCTTTCGCGCGCTGTTAATTGAGGGCGCATTGCACACCGGCTATGAGGACTGGTCCCACTGGCTGCCCTGCGATAGAGCCATAGCGGTGCAAACCGAATCTGTCGGCGCACCCTTGCCCTATACCCGCTCAATTGCCCATGAGGCTGGCTGGCAGTGGCGCATTCCCCTGCAGCACAGAACCGGCAATGGTTTTGTCTATAGCTCGCGCTATCTCTCCGACGAAGAGGCAAAAAATAAACTGTTGAATAACCTTGAGGGCAAGCCCATTACCGAGCCCAAGTTTATTCAGTTCCGCACCGGCACCCGGCTTAAGCACTGGAATAAAAACTGCCTTGCCCTTGGCCTGGCTTCGGGTTTTATTGAGCCACTGGAGTCCACCAGTATCCATTTAATCCAGCGCAGCCTGTTCCGCTTTGTGCAGCTCTTCTCCATGGCGGAAAACTATCAAACCAATATTGATGAGTTTAATAATCAGAATAAATTGGAAGTGGAGCGCATTCGCGATTTTATTATTCTCCATTACAAGGTCACCGAGCGCGAGGATTCGCCCTTTTGGCGCTATTGTAAAAACATGTCCGTGCCCGCACCGCTGCAGCAACGGATTAATCTGTTTGCCAAGGCGGGCACCGCTTTCAAAATTGAAGGTGAACTGTTTGGCGAGGAATCCTGGATTCAGGTGATGTTGGGCCAGGGCATTATGCCCGAGTCCTATCACGGCCTGGTCAATGAAATGAGCGATCAGGAACTGGCTGATTTTTTAAATAATATCCGCTCGGTGCAAAAGCGCTTTGTCGGGCAGCTGCCCTCGCACCAGGAATTTATCGATTATTACTGCAAATCCAGTCGCTGAGCTAAGGCCAATCAACGTTGCGGTGAAATCCGAGTGGTTGGCTTGGGTAAAGATTTAAGAAGAGATTTGAGAGCGATTTTGCAATGTATGCGTTAAATTCAGCGATGAAAGCCAAAATTTTTTATCTGGGTGAGGAGCAGACGCCAGTCATTCAGTTTGATGATTTTTTGGCGGATATCAATTACCTGCGCCGCCAGCTGCCAGGGCGGGATGACTTTGATGAGGCGCAATCCTTTTATCCGGGAATTCGCGCGCTCATGCCCGATGCCTTTGTGCAATTTACCCTTGCCCAGTTGGAGCCCAAACTCAGGCGCTTATATGACCTGCCACCGCAGGCGGCGCTGGGCAAACACTATGGTGTGTTTTCGATAGTGACGCGCAAGCCGGAGGAGTTAATTATCCCCCAGCGCATTCCCCATTTTGATACCAGTCGCCCCTATTACTTTGCCATGCTGTTGTATGTGGCCGAAGGCGACTTTGGCGGCACCGCCTTTTACCGCCATAAAGCCAGTGGCTATGAGCGTATTAGCGAGGCGCGGCGGCTGGATTTTATTGCCCAGGTAAAGGCCGAGGTGGAAGCTCAGGGCGAGCCGCCGCGCACTTATTGTTGCCAGGGCGATCCCCGCTTTGAGCAGCTGCTGGAGATTCCCTACCAAGCCAATCGCCTGATTGTGTATCCGGGCAATTTGCTGCACTCGGGCCAGATTGACCCCGCGCGCGATTTGCGCAGCGATCCGCTGCAGGGGCGCATTACCGCCAATATTTTTGCCGACTTTGGTTTGGCGCCTGGGCCGATTGTTAACAGCGGATCAGTGGCTTAACCCATGCAGCCTGTTGCTGAGTGGCACCAGCTGAGCCGGGCACAGCGCCAGTTGCTGGGCCAGCAACCCCTGGTAGTGCGCGGCCTGGTTGCGCACTGGCCGCTGGTGCGCCAGGCGCAATTATCTTTTGCCGCCCTGGCCGAGTATCTGCACCGCTTTGATTCGGGCAAGCCGCTGGAGGCTATGCTGCTGCCACCAGAGGCCAGGGGCAGATTTTTTTATCGCGAAGATGCTCAGGGCCTGGATAGCGCGCAACTTAATTGCGAGCGCCTTAATTTTGAGCGTATAAACGGCTACCTCAGCGAGGGCTTAAAAATTCTCGCGCGCTTCGCCCCTATGCCCAACCCGCCCGGATTTTATTTTGGCTCCAAGGAAATAGACACCTACTTTCCCGGTTTGGCCAGCCAGTGCTCGCTGCCTGGACTGCCCGAGTCGATAGTGCCCAACCTCTGGCTGGGCAATCAAAGCCTGATCGCGGTGCACAATGATCACTCGGAAAATATTGCCTGTGTTGCCGCCGGGCGGCGCAGGTTTGTGCTTTTTCCGCCGGATGAGTTTGCCAACCTCTATATAGTCGACTCGCCAGTTACTCCCAGTGGTCGGCCCATAAGCGCAGTGAATTTACGCAATCCAGATTTGCACAGGTTTCCTAAATTTGCCCAGGCGTTAAAACGTGGCCTGCAGGTCGAGCTGGAACCGGGTGACGCGCTTTATATTCCCACCGATTGGTGGCACGGGGTGGAGGCGCTGGCACCGGTGAATCTGCTGGTGAATTTTTGGTGGAAGGGCGCTCCGCCCAGGTTCGAATAAGCCCGGGCTGAGGATTTAATACCTTCACTCGGCGGGCGAGCGGTTAATACTTAAGTCCCAGTTTTTTTCGCGACAAGTTTGGCGGCTTTAATTTAAGGCTCTGACCCGTTTGCTTTAGGGCTCGCGCGAGTTTGATTTAAGGGTTCCAGTTTTTTCCCTGCCCATTTTCAGCAATCAGCGAAAGTGGGACGAACACCTCGCTCAATCTGTGCCAGTATCCTTGCCGAAGCCTTGGCAAGTGCCCGTGGTTGAGCCTTGTTGCAGGATTCGCTGATGTGATTGTTTCTCTCATTGGCAGATGAACCCCTAGGTGATGTCAGGTCGCCTTTGGGTGTTGATAACTGATCAGGTAGTCATGCCAGCCTGTTTGGTTGTTAACTCTCCTTGCTTGGCCCCCGCGTTCTTTCAGGAGGCGGGGGCTTTTTTCCTTTAGCCGGGATATTTACGCAGGGGGCGGGCTTCCACTGTTGTAGCCATTACAACTGTTAAAACTATTACAACAATTACACCTGACTTACATAACCACTCATTTGTTTCGCCGAGGTTGATATGCTCAGATTTCCACCCCAAACCAAACTGCTGCGCAGTTTTGCCCTGGCCCTGGTGCCAGCGTTGACGCTACCGCTAACCCTAAGCGGCTGCGACAAACAGGACACGGCTGCCACTGACACCGCCCAGGTCAGCAGCGAGAACGCAGCTCAAGACAGCCTCAGCCTCTGGCCGCAAGTGCACAGCAAGGTGACCAAGGACCCGGTAATAGAGGCAAAAATTAGCGAACTGCTCGGCCAGATGAGCCTGGAGCAAAAAGTGGGACAGCTGATTCAGCCGGAACTGCGCAATGTCACCCCGGCGGAAGTCACGCAATACTCGCTCGGCTCCATTTTAAACGGCGGTGGCTCCTTCCCCGGTGAAAACAAATACGCCAAGGTCGAAGACTGGCTGGCGCTGGCGGACAGTTTTTATAAGGCGTCCATGAGCAGCGAAAATGGCCGCGTGCCTGTGCCTATTATCTGGGGTACAGATGCAGTACACGGCCACAACAATATTATCGGCGCGACCCTCTATCCCCATAACATCGCCCTGGGCGCTATGCGCAACCCAGAGTTGATTCGCCAGATAGGCGCTGCCACAGCGGCAGAAATTGCGGTGACCGGTATCGACTGGAGCTTTGCCCCCACGCTGGCGGTAGTGCGCGATGATCGCTGGGGCCGCACCTATGAATCCTACGCCGAAGACCCAGCGGTGGTGCAGTCCTATGCCGGCGCTATGGTCGATGGCCTGCAGGGCCTGCCCGGCAGCGACAAGTTTTTAACTGGCGAGCATGTAATCGCCACCGCTAAACACTTTTTGGCCGACGGCGGCACGACCAACGGTGTAGATCGCGGCAACGCCGATATCAGTGAAGCGGAATTGGTCGCCATCCACAACGCCGGTTATGTCACCGCGCTGGAAGAGGGGGCGCAAACGGTGATGGCCTCCTTCAGCAGTTGGCAGGACACCAAAATGCACGGCAACAAATACCTGCTCACCGATGTATTAAAAGGCCGTATGGGTTTTGATGGCTTTGTCGTGGGCGACTGGAGTGGTCACGCGTTTGTGCCCGGCTGCACCGCCGAAAATTGCCCGCAGGCGCTTAATGCCGGTTTGGATATGTATATGGCCACCGACGGCGACTGGCGCAAACTCTACGCCAATTTACTCGCCCAGGTTAAATCCGGCGAAGTGAGCATGGCGCGGGTGGACGATGCAGTAGCGCGTATTCTGCGCGTTAAGTTGCGCGCGGATTTATGGAACAAAGGCCTGCCTTCAAGCCGTGAACTGGCGGGCAAGCGCGAGATTATCGGCTCGCTCGAACACCGCGCCATAGCCCGTCAGGCCGTGCGCGAATCGCTGGTGTTGTTAAAAAATAATGATCAGCTCTTACCCGTTAAGGCCAGCAGTAAAATTCTGGTGACTGGCGATGGCGCCGACAATATTGGCAAGCAAGCCGGTGGCTGGAGCATCACCTGGCAGGGCACAGGCAATATCAACGCCGACTTCCCCGGTGCCACCTCAATTTACCAGGGCATTGCCAATGCCGCCAAAGCGGCAGGTGGTTCGGTTGAGCTGAGCAGCGATGGCAGCTACAGCAGTAAACCCGATGTGGCGCTGGTGGTATTTGGTGAAAACCCCTATGCCGAAATGCAGGGTGATGTAAGCAACCTGGCCTACACCAATGCAGCAGATTTAGCGCTGCTGAAAAAACTTAAAACCGACGGCATTAAGGTGGTAGCGCTGTTTATTACCGGTCGCCCACTTTGGGTAAACCCCTTTATCAACGCTGCTGATGCCTTTGTGGTGGTGTGGCAGCCGGGCACTGAAGGTGAGGGTGTTGCCGATGTACTGCTGAGCAAAGCTGATGGCAGTGTCAATTTTGATTTTAACGGCAAGCTCAGCTTCTCCTGGCCGGCGGATCCAAAACAATCGCCGCTGAATCTTGGCGACAAAAATTATCAGCCGCAGTTTGCCTATGCCTACGGCCTGAATTATCAACAGCAAAAAAATCTTGAGCCGCTAAATGAAACCATCGCCGCTGGCGAAACTGCACTGGCGGAGAGCCTGGCCATTTTCAAACAGCGCCCCATGGCGCCCTGGCAGCTGGTATTGGAGGATGATCGCAACAACGCCCAGGTAGCCACGACCAGTCGCACCCAGGTGTCGACCCTGGTGGTCAGCTCGCAGGACTTTAAAGTGCAGGAAGACGCGCGTCGCGCCCAGTGGAACGGCACAGGTCTGGGCAGTTTAAGTTTTGCCTCCGAGCAGCGCAGTGACTTGAGCGCCTACTCAGCTGCAGGTGCGGCTCTGGTGTTTGATTTTAAAGTCAATCAGGCCGCCAGCGCCGAGACCAAACTGGGCATCAAGTGCGGCACAGATTGCGGGGCAAATTTCGCCATTAACAATTTGCTGGATCAAGCCACACCGGGCGAATGGACCAGCGCGGCAATTCCGCTGAAATGTTTTTCCGACAAGGGCGCGAAGATGGATATGGTGTTAGCGCCCTTTAGCCTGAGCACTGCCGGTACTCTGGATCTCAGCCTGTACAACCTGCGCATTGAAAAATCCGCAACTCAGGCCTGCCCGCAATAAGTGTTTTAGGCCAAATTTTTTAACTCCGGCCAGTAGTCAGCTACTGGCCATCTTTTACCTGCACCATCAACGACAGCAAAAAAGCAACAGCAATAAAAAGTAACGACGGCAAAAAAAGCAACATCCAACGCAATAAAACTTAAGCAATAAGGCTTAAGTAAAAAAATAAACCTTCATAATAAAAATAGAGGTCAATATGCAAATCAATTTCGGGTTTTCACCCAGGCTGGTTTTATCCTCCCTGGCGGTTATGCTGCTCGGCCTAACCGCCTGCGGCGGCAGTGGTTCCAGCGGCAGTTCCAGTTCTGCGGCTTCCTCCGCTAGCCTATCTTCCAGTGTTGAATCATCGAGCACAGAAACATCGAGTGTTGAATCTTCAAGCGATGCTTCTTCAAGTGATGCATCCTCCAGCGAAACCAGTGCCAGCGCTTCAAGCTCCGCGTGGAAACTGGTGTGGAGCGACGACTTTGATGGCAGTGCGATTGATGCCAGCAAATGGGGCTTTGAACAAAACTGCTGGGGCGGCGGCAATGGCGAGCAGCAGTGTTACACCAATCACAGTGACAACGCCTTTGTTAAAGACGGCCTGTTAAATATTGTCGCCAAACGCGAAGATTTTACCGGCCCCAGTGACTCCGAAGGTACAGGTTCGCTTAACGCGACCCTGCCTTACACTTCAGCGCGGCTGCGCACTAAAAATCTTGCCGAATGGACCTTTGGCCGTTTTGAAATTCGCGCGAAATTGCCTAAGGGGCAGGGCACCTGGCCGGCCATCTGGATGCTGCCCACCAATTCGCCCTACGGCGTCTGGGCGGCCAGTGGTGAAATTGACATTATGGAAGCGGTAAATCTGGGCACCCAAACCAGCGTTGATGATGTACTCCAGCCGCCGGAAACCCGCGTTTATGGCACCCTGCATTACGGCCGCATCTGGCCGGGCAATGTCAGCTCGGGCAATAGCTATGCGCTGCCCGATAGCGCCAACCCCGGCGACGATTTCCATGTTTACGCGCTTGAGTGGGAAGCTGGCGAAATTCGCTGGTATGTCGATGGTGTGCACTATGCTACCCAGCGCAAGGCTGGCTGGTATGGACAGTTTTTGCAAAACGATATTTTAACCGACGCACCCGATGGTGAGCCCTTTGGTGAGCATTCGGCGTTCCATTTGCTGCTTAATTTAGCGGTGGGCGGCGCCTGGGCGGGCAACACCAATTTAACCGGCATAGACGAAAGTGTATTTCCGCAAACCATGCAGGTGGACTATGTGCGCGTCTATGAATGTGAAGCTGCGCCAACGACCGGCTTGGGCTGCGCAAGCATCGATGAAAATGCCGAGCTGAATCCGGGCCATGAGCGCCCCGCCATAGGCGCGGTAAATTTCCCCGGGCCACCGCAATTTAAAATTTATGAAGACAGCCTGGCCGAGGGCCTGGTGTTTGAAAAATACGACCCAGATAGCAAGGTCAGCTATAGCGAGTTGGATGAAACCAGTCGCGGCAAAATTTTGAATGTGGTTAAAACCGGAACCAATGGCAATTTTTATTTTAAGGTGAATGGCGACGCTGTAGATATGCGCAACTGGTCCAGCGATTCGGAATTAATTTTTGACGTAAAAATTAATAGCCGCGCTGAAGGCGCCAAGTTGCTGGTAAAACTGGATAGCGGCTGGCCCAACGTTAGCGATACCCAAGTGCCGGTAGCCAATCTGGGTGAGTGGACTGAGTTTCGCATCACCCTCGGTGACTTGATTGCTAAAGGCAATAGTTATGCCGCTGGCAAGGCCAGCCTGGCGGCCATTACCAATATGTTTGTTATAGATCCCAGCGATAGCATGGATGTTTCCTTCGATAACATTCGCATTGAAGGCACAGAAAATTTAGCGGTCTTTGCCGAGTTGCCCTTATACAACCTCTACACAGATTCGGTGAATACCGATTTGCAGGTGCAGAGTTACAACCCGGATAGCACTGTCACAGCGGCAGAGATAGATGAGGCCGATCATGGCAAGGTATTTCACGTGGTTAAAACCGGTGGCGGTGGCAATGTGTTTTTTAATATTCCCGGCGATCCGGTAGATCTCAGCCACTGGGCGGCAAATGGTAAGCTGGTGTTTGAAGTTAAGGTAAACAGCAAGGCGGCAGACGCCAAGTTGCTGGTCAAAATGGATAGCGGCTGGCCCAATGTCAGTGATGTAGAAGTGCCTGCGGGCACTCTGGGTGAGTGGGCGTTGTTTAGTATTGATGTCGCCGATTTGATTGATAATGGCAATAGTTATGCATCAGGTGCGGCTAACCTCGGCGCCATTACCAATCTGTTTGTGGTTGAACCCTCGGGCGCTATGGATGTCGAATTCGATAATATTCGCCTGGAAGAAATTGTCGATTAATCTTTTGTGCGCTTAGCCCTTCTCTGTAATGCATCAATTGCCGTGCACCAGTGCGCGGCTTTTTTGTTTTGGTTTAGGTAAAATTTGTCCAGGTAAAACAATGCAAATTATCAGGAAAAGCAATGGGCTTGTTGTTTAATTCTTTTGGCAGATTTCCCGTTTAAAAATAATCAATAGTTGTAAGCCTAATGGGGTGTTGTTATGAATAAAAAACTGCTTGGCGCACTGGTGGCCGTCAGCCTGGTATCTGGTTGCTCCTGGTTTAAGGCGGACAAATCCGGTGAAGAGCGCTATGAGTGGCGGCTGGTGTGGAGCGACAATTTTTCCGGCACCAGTATCAATCGCAAAAAATGGTCCTTCGAAAAAAATTGTGCAGGCGGTGGCAACCATGAACTGCAGTGTTATACCGACAGCCCCAGCAACGCCTTTGTCGCCAATGGCGCCTTGCATATAGTTGCCCGCAAAGAGCCAGTGCAGGGCCCGGCCAAGCATGATGATGCAAGCGATTACGATGCCTCCGACACCTCGGCAGCGCGTGAGTATTCATCGGCAAGATTGCGCAGCCGTCACCTGGGCGATTGGCAGTACGGGCGCATAGAAGTGCGCGCCAAATTGCCCGAGGGGCAGGGGCTCTGGCCGGCCATCTGGATGCTGCCCAGCGATTGGCGTTATGGTCGCTGGCCGCTGAGTGGCGAGATAGACATTATGGAAGCCATCAACAGCAATACTCCCGCACAGGGCAATAAAATTTACGGCACCCTGCACTATGGCGATGTGCCACCCGGCAACATACATACCGGTACTGCCTTTAGCCCGGCCACCAGTGTGGTCAGCGACTACCACACCTACGCCATAGAATGGGAGGCAGGTGAAATTCGTTTTTATGTGGACGATGTTCACTTTGCTACTCAAACCAGCGCCGGTTGGTATTCGGGGGCCAGTGAAAAAGCGACAGCGCCTTTTGATCAGCCATTTCATCTGCTGTTAAACCTGGCTGTGGGCGGCGATTGGCCGGGAAACCCGGATGCCAACTCACAGTTTCCGCAGCGCATGAGTGTGGACTTTGTGCGGGTTTACCAATGTGCCTCCGGGCGCGCTGACGGCAAAGGCTGTGCGACTCAGGTCAATCCGGCAGTGAAGCCCTTGCCCGGCGTGCCGCGACCTAATAATTAATTTCTTATACCGAATTAAAAAAGCCCGCTGTTGCGGGCTTTTTTATTTTTAATGCGGTGACAACCCTTGTGCCTATGGGCTAAACCCTGTTCTACTCAAGCTTTGCTGATTTCGCCCTGCAGCTGGCGCTTGCGATACTCGGTGGGCGACATGCCCACCAGACGATTAAAAAAGCGATGGAAGGCAGACTTGCTATTGAACCCCGCCTGCAGCAGTACATCCATTACCGTCATGTCCGCCTGGGTTGGGTCGCTTAACAGGCGTTTGGCTTCCTCCACGCGATAGGAATTCATAAATTCAAAAAAGTTTGTGCCATAGTGTTTGTTAATTACCGCCGAGACTTCTTTTACCGGCAGATCAATACGCTTGGAAAACTCTTCGATATTCAGGTTTTGCTTAAGGAAGTGTTTGCTCAGCTCCATGCCCTGCTGCACTTTCTCTATGGCGTTGTCGCTCAACCGCTCGTCACTTTTATCCTTGGCTGGCTCCGGCTTGGTGGTGAGCAATTGGTGGGTGTGCACCAGGCTGTTAATAAACAGCGCGTTAATTAAAATCAAAATCACGTAGTTTTCCGCAATACCAAAGTGGTCGGAAATACTGGGGTAGTTGACGGCAATGGTGTTGGCAATTACATGCACCAGCACGCTAAAACTCCAGGTGAGCATAAAGCCGAGGCTGAGAATATTCAGCCAGCTGGGCTCGGTGGTGGAATAGCTGGAGTATTGATTGTGCAGACCTATGCGGTACTGGCGCACGCGGTAGACCGCGGCCCAGCCATAGAAGAGCGGCACCAGCTTGATAAAGTGCCAGACACCATTGGCCAGTTCGCTGTCGATGCGCGATTGGCCCAGGGTGCGAAAACTCAAATCGGACGAATCTATACCAAACAGCCCAAGCCAGGTAAAAACCGCTGCGGTGGGAATCAGGTGCAGCAGGTGGTGTCGCTGCAGCTTAAACGCCTCCTGGGTGAGCGCCGCCACATAAAACACCAGCGCCGGTCCCTTAAGCAATTGCGCCGCCGTTAACACGTAGGGCAGCATCTGCTCATCAAAATAGGGCGACAAATGCACATCCACATTCCACAGCACCAGCACGCAGCCGGCGCTCAGGGCGATGCACAGCAAAAATAAACTGAGCAGGCTGGTAGCCAGTTTATTTTTGACCGGGAGAATGGTTTGAAAAAAGACCAGGAGTACACACTCCGCCATTGTCATAAACAGCACAACGTCGTGAATGTTAAAAATATGTTTCTGCATTGGGTCTAAGCCGGTCAGGTTGTTATAGGTGTTATCTGCTTGAGCGCTCAAGTATAGTGGATGATGCGCCAAGTGTCCTTGGCCCATTTTAATCTGTGCACTTGATAATTGCCGCTTGCTTTACAAAGAAGCTGGCAATTGCTTTCAGTGAAAGCCGCGGTAGATGTCTGTCACCGCCACGGTTAATGTCAACGCAAATTCCGGCGGCGCGCCATGTAAGCGATTACACGGCGCCAGAGTATTTCGTCCGTCGAATAATTAAAGCCAATCTGGATGCTGGCGTTATGAATTCACCCTCAACAAAGGCTGCTTCAGCCAGCGGCCAAATAGCCGGGCGTCAGACGCCGCCCAGCCAGGATTCGTCGCTAGGCTATTGGCAGCCAGCGCCGGCATTTGATCAGGCCAGCATTCGCTGGCTGCAACAACACCTGCCGCCGTTTAGCCTGGAGCCGACCCCGGACGATTGGGTTGCGCCGCCGCAATTGCAGGCCTATCTGGATTTTTACCAGATCAACTTTACTTCGCGCCTTGCCGCGACTCACCGGTTTGGCTACCTCGACTGGCGCGATTACCGCATTGCCCTTCACTGCTGGCAGCCTGCAGCGCCCAGGGGCACCCTGGTGATAGTGCACGGCTACTATGATCACACGGGTATATTTGCCCGGGCGATAGAATTTGGCCTGACGCAGCAGCTGGCGGTGGTGATATTTGATTTGCCTGGCCATGGCTTGAGCAGCGGCGAGCGCTCGGCCATTGCCAGTTTTGATATTTATGGCGATCTGCTGGAGCAGGTGTTAAGTCTGACCCTGGCGCAGTTGCCGCGGCCCTGTTTTGCCCTGGGCCAGAGCACCGGCGGCGCCATACTGCTCAACCATTTATGGCGTTACCCGCAGCAAGCGGCGCAGCTGCACAAAATCGCCCTCTGCGCGCCGCTGATTTTGCCCCGCGGTTGGGGCGCAGGGCGTTTGCTCTATTGGCTGGTGCGGCCGTTTATTCGCCGCTTAAAGCGCGGCCGCTCGCTCAGCTCCCACGATCTGGCCTTTGTCAGTTTTATCGAAGCAGGTGACCCGCTGCAGGACAAAACCCTGTCGCTGCAATGGGTCGGGGCGATGAAAGCCTGGCATGAGTATTTTCGCCAGCTGCCGGTTAATGATCGCGAGTTGCTGGTGCTTCAGGGCACTGGCGATATGACCGTGGACTGGCGCTACAACCTGCCGCTATTGCAACAAAAACTGCCCAATGCCGGTGTGGAGTACCTGCCCGATGCCGGGCATCAGCTGGTTAATGAGAGCGATAAGTATCGCTTGCCGCTGTTTGCGCGCCTGGCCAATTTTTTTGTTGCGCAGGATTAGTGGCAAGCCATGAATTTGCTAAATCTCTGGGTTAATATCTGCGCCCGGAGCCTTTTCTACTCGGAATCTACTCTAAACAAAAAATCCCCTAAACAAGGAGCAGCAAGTGCAGCGGCCAGATCGCAGTCTTAAAGACTATCTCGTAATTTTATTAAAGGGCCTGTGCATGGGCGCCGCCGATGTGGTGCCCGGTGTGTCCGGCGGCACTATCGCCTTTATCACTGGCATCTACGACGAGTGGCTGGATTCGTTAAAACGCTGCACCCCCGCCGTGCTGCTGCGCCTTAAGCGCGAAGGCCTGGCCGCCAGCTGGAATTACATCAACGGCAATTTTTTGCTGGCGGTGTTTGGCGGTATTTTGATTAGCCTGGCCAGCCTTGCCAAATTGATTACCCTGGCGCTGCACGCCTATCCGATTCTGGTTTGGGCCTTCTTTTTTGGTCTGATTATCGCCTCCATAGTGCTGCTGGTTAAGCATCAACCCCACTGGAAACTGAGCAGCTGGATTGCACTGGTGTGCGGCGCGGCGTTTGTGCTGGCCATTTCCATGGCGGCGCCAGCGCAATTGCCCGGCTACCCCTGGGTGCTTTTCCTCGGGGGTTTTGTTGCTATTTGCGCGATGATGCTGCCCGGAATTTCCGGCAGTTTTATTTTGCTGCTGGTTGGCCTTTACCCGGTGTTCCTCAAAGCCATTACCGATTTTGATCTGGTTTCGCTGCTGTCTTTTGGCTTGGGTTGTGTGTGCGGCCTGATCACTTTTTCGCGTTTTCTCTCCTGGCTGCTGGAGCGCTTTCAGGCGACGACCTTGGCAACGCTTATCGGCTTTTTGGTGGGCTCGCTTTACGTTACCTGGCCCTGGAAACAGGTGTTGGCAACCACCATCAATCGCCATGGCGAAACAGTCGTGCTGCAGCAGGCAAGTGTGCTGCCCGCTAAATTTGCCCAGTTGACCGGTGGTGAGCCTATGCTGCTGGGCGCGGCGCTCTGCGCTCTGGCCGGTGTGGCTGTGGTGCTGGGGGTGGAGTTGCTCGCCGGTGCCATGAAAAAAGCCAGCGCGGAATAGGGTGGAGTTTGACGATGGATGCAGCAGGTTTTGTGCAGGAAGTGGAAACTCGCTTTCGCCAGCAATTTAAATTGATGAAGGCTGGTTATAAATCCTCGGCCCAGGAGCGCCATCGCCTCGAGGGCTTTATTCAGGCGGGGGTGTTTATGGAACTGGTTAGCCGCACGCAGATGCAGGCGCTGATGGATCAGGTCTTTGTCGAAGTGTTTGGCAAAACCCCCAGTGAAAAAGCCCAGGAGTTAAAAAACTTTTGGCCAGCTGAGGGGGTGGATTACAGCCGTTTTGATTCGCCCAGTTACGAGCGCCTGTAAGCCCAATTGCGGTATTGCAGCCATAAAAAAAGCCGCTGTTGTCAGCGGCTTTTTTTTGCTCGGCGTTTTAATCGGTGCGATTAAAACAGCACGCGGCAGCGAATGGTGCCTTCAACCGCTTTTAATTGCTCAAGCGCGGCTTCGCTGTACTCGCCGTTAATGTCCACGACCACATAGCCAACCTTGTCGTTGGTTTGCAGGTACTGGGAGGCGATATTGATCTTGTTGTCGGAGAAGATCTTGTTGATCGCCGACAACACGCCGGGCACGTTGGCGTGCACGTGCAGCAAACGGTGGGCATCCGGGTGACCTGGCAGCGCCACTTCGGGGAAGTTGACCGAGGTGATAGTGGTGCCGTTGTCCGAGTACTTAGTTAGCTTTTCAGCCACTTCTTTACCAATGTTCTCCTGGGCTTCCATGGTGGAGCCGCCGATGTGCGGGGTGAGGATCAC
>CBIMZH010000003.1:0-20342 GCA_966248255.1 uncultured Cellvibrio sp. | reverse complement strand
GGTGTGGGTGTCTCTTGGGCGCTGGCAAAGGCGGCGCGACAACTGGGGCAGGTGCCCATAACTTCCAGGGATTGGCTGTCGACACTAAAGCCCGCCTGCTCAGCACACTGATTAATTAGCCCGCTCAACTGGCTATTGGCTAACTCTATAGCTACCCCGCAATGGCGGCATATAAGGAAGTGGTTTTGATGGCGCAGGCGTGGGCTGGGGCAGCCAATAAAGGCGTTAAGCGCATTGATACGGTGTATCAGCCCCTGTTCCAGTAAAAATTCCAGCGCGCGATAAACTGTGGGCGGGGCCACTCGGCGGGTTGATGCAGCCGCCAGCATCTCCATGAGTGCATAGGCCCCCAGCGGCTTGTGACTCTGCCAGACAAACTCCAACACCTGGGCGCGCAACTCGGTCAGGCGCACACCGCGGCTGGCGCAAATCTGACGCGCTTCTTCCAGCGCGTCATGAATGCAGTGGCCGTGATCGTGTTGGCTGCAGGCAATGGGCAATTCGTTGGGCATAAGCTGCTGTTGTTGGGGGTGAGTTCATTCAAATAGGAACAAAATGTTACTATATAACCTAACTTTTTGCTGCTGGAATCAGCTTTTATGGTCTCCTACCTTCGCACTTTACTTGCCCCTGTTCTCTTGTCCTGCATTAGCCTGGGCGCCAGCGCAACCTGGGCCGGGCAGTTAAGCCTGATTGCCAGTATCAAACCCTTAGCCCTTATAGCGGGGGAGGTCGCCGGGGATGACGTTCGCGTGGAAACCCTGTTGCCAGTAACTGCCTCGCCGCACGATTACCCGCTCAAAATGTCCGATCATCGCCGACTGCGTGACGCAGACCTGGTGCTTTGGGTGGGGCCGGAGTTGGAAAGTTTTTTGGCCAAGCCTCTGGCCAATTTACCGCTTGAGCGGGTGATCAGTGCTTATGATCTGCCCGGCATCAATTTTCCGCTGGTGTCAGAGGAGGAAGAAGAGGATGAGCATGAAGGGCATCACCACGCACGCGACCCGCACCTTTGGCTAAATCCGCAAAATGCCACCCTAATTGCTACACAATTGGCGCAAAAGCTGGCGATATTGCAACCGGAAAAGGCCGCACTGTTTAACCAGCGCGCGGCTGCTTTCAACCAGCAAATGCAAGTGCTGGATCAGCAACTGCAAACTGAATTGGCGCCGGTAAAAAACCGCGGATTTTCGGTTTATCACGAAGGTTACAGCCATTTTGTCCAGCATTACGGCCTGCAGCAGCTGACCTATATCACCTTTACACCTGAGCGGCGTCCAGGTGCGCGTCATTTGGCAGAGTTGCGCACTGACCTCAAAGCGAAGGGGGGCGTGTGTCTATTTTCTGAACCCTATCAACAGCAGGATTCATTGGACGCCCTGGCGCGTGAACTGCAATTGCACCAGGGGCAGTTGGATCCGATTGGCGATGCAGGGGTAACCAGCTATGGCCAGTTGCTCGCCAATTTGGCGCAGGCTTTTTTAACCTGCCTGGCGGATGGGGGAAATCAGTGAAATACCGCTGGCTTGACGCAGTTTAACCTTGCGTGCAGCAAGCATATCCAGTTGGCGCTGATTGAGCGACTGAACAAAAGCGTCATAGCAGGTGCGAATTTCACTATCCGCTGCGCTGCCTGCAGCGCGGAGAAGTTCCAGCATACCTTCAGGTGAAGCCAAGCGATGGCGGACACCGGTTTTGTGATAAATGCTGCTGGCGAGTTGTTGCATGCGAAAGATGCTGGTTTGCGAGAAGATCAACGTATCCATATAAGCTCCAATATTTAACAGCCAAGTTGTTGCTAGTCACGCTTTGCTGTCCGTTTTCCTATGTAATATTCCCTGGTCAAGCTGGAGTCTAGGTGGTCGGTTTCTGATCGCCCACAAACAGAGGCGCCAGAAAAAAATATATTTGGATTCTGTGGCGTGTCACAAAAAAGAGCCCCAGGTTAGCCAAACAAAAAGTTATAAGGCTGCGCCTGGGGAAGTAACACGAGGAGAAAACGGAATAAAAAACGACAAAAAACAATAAATCTTGTTAAAAAAGAACCTGTCGGCGTCAGCGAAACGCCGACAGGATCAGGGGGTAATTAGTTGCTCAACTCGGCAGCCAGTTTGTCTTCAAGTTGCTTTTCCAACTTGGCGTTGATCTTGGCATTCAGCGCATCGGCTTTATCAGCGAGTTGTTCGCTCAGACGCAGTTCTGCATCTTCTTTGGTTTCTACCCAGTTGCTGGCCTTGTTCAGGTCGGCAGCGGCCAGGGTAAGGGTTTCGGTGTTGTTTGCTTCATCAGCAAAAGCAACATTAGCTACAAATAAAGTGGTCAATACCAGGGCTAGCTTTTTCATCGTGTGTTCCTCCGATGGTGTTAAGTCCGGTTACTTTGTGGGTAACTTTTCTCGTAATGTTTAAGTCTTCGTTTTAAAGTAACGCTTGAATCCCGGGTAACGCTCATTTGTTACTTTATGTTACGCATGGTAACAGGTTTTTAAGGAAACACTAGCCCCCGGTTACAATTTTTTGTGCTTATCCGTTAAAAAATGTGAATAAATACCGTTGTTTAGCTAGAAAATGGCAATTGCGGGGCAGGTTTGGCGCGCGGTAACACATTTTGGCTTTGGGTAACATCTTGCGGGCAGCTCTGGTAACACGGCTGAGCGGCCAGGTGGATAAAGGCAGGGCGCCGCCGCTTTGGTGTATGCTTCGACCTTTTCTGCAGCACAGTCAGACACCCCCTATGAATCAGACTTCCTCCCCCCAGGCACCCCTGGTGCTTGTCGATGGCTCCTCCTATCTTTATCGCGCCTATCATGCGCTGCCACCACTGACCAACTCCAAGGGACAGCCCACAGGTGCGGTAAAAGGTGTGATCAATATGCTCCGCCGCCTGCTTAAGGACTTCCCCAAAAGCCAGATAGCCGTGGTGTTTGATGCAAAAGGCAAAACCTTTCGCGACGACATGTTTGCCGACTACAAAGCCAATCGCCCGCCTATGCCTGATGACCTGCGGCCTCAGGTGCAGCCCATTTTCGACATAGTGGCGGCTATGGGCTTTCCGCTGTTGGTAGTAGAAGGTGTAGAGGCTGACGATGTCATAGGTACGCTCGCCCGTCAGGCGACTGAATTGCAGCATCCGGTGGTGATCTCCACCGGCGATAAAGACATGGCGCAGCTAGTAAACGAGCATGTGACTCTGGTGAACACCATGACCGAGACAGTGCTCGACATCCCCGGTGTGAATGCCAAATACGGTTTTGGCCCAGAGCTGATGATCGACTACCTGGCACTTATGGGCGACAAGGTGGACAACATTCCCGGTGTGCCGGGTGTGGGTGAAAAAACTGCCCAGGGTTTGATTCAGGGTATGGGTGGTCTGGATGCTATCTATGCCGATTTGGAAAAAGTGCGCACGCTGAGTTTTCGCGGCGCTAAAACCATGCCGGAAAAACTCATTGAACACCGCGACATGGCCTACCTCTCTTATCAATTGGCGACCATTAAAACGGATGTTGAGTTGGCCGTAGCGCCTGACACTATTCGTTTGGCCGCGCCCGACAATCAGCGCTTGATTGAATTATTTGATGACCTGGAATTTAAATCCTGGGTTACTGAATTGGGCAAGGCACCGCAGGATGCCGCCGCCTCAAGCGAGCAAACAGCAACAGCCCAATCCGCAGAGATAACACCAGCGGCTGCACCAGCGCCGGTTGCTGCTAATTACGACATTATTTTTGATAAAGAATTATTTGCCAGCTGGAAAGCGCGCCTGCAACAGGCAGAGGCTTTTGCCTTTGATAGCGAAACCACCAGCCTGGATGCGATGGAGGCAAAAATTGTCGGCCTGAGTTTTGCGACAGAAGCGGGGCTTGCCGCGTATATTCCCTGCGGTCACGACTATATGGGTGCGCCCGAGCAGTTGCCGCTGGACTGGGTATTGGCTGAGTTGAAGGCGATTCTTGAAGACGCCAGCAAAATAAAAATTGGCCAGAATTTAAAATACGATCGCAGCGTGCTGCTTAACTACGGTGTGGAGCTGCAAGGCATCGCCTTTGACACCATGCTCGAATCCTACGTGTGGAACTCCATTGGCAGTCGCCACAATATGGATGACCTGGCGCAAAATTATCTCGATTATAAAACCGTCTCCTTTGAAGAAATTGCCGGTAAAGGCGTTAAGCAACTCACCTTTAACCAAATAAAAATTGAAGAGGCTGGTCACTACGCCGCTGAAGATGCCGATATCACGCTGCGCTTGCACCAGTATTTTTGGCCGCAGTTGGAAAAAACGCCCTCACTGAAAAAAGTATTTGAACAAATTGAAATGCCGCTTCTGCCAGTGCTCTCGCGTATAGAGCGCAATGGCGCACTAGTGGATGCAAAATTGCTTGGCCAGCAGAGTCTGGAGTTGGGCGAGCGACTGGTACAGCTGGAGCGTCAGGCATTTGAAATTGCCGGCAAGGAATTTAATTTGAGTTCGCCCAAACAACTGGGTGCAATTTTATTTGAAGAGCAAAAGCTGCCGGTCATTAAAAAAACACCAACAGGAACACCCTCAACTGCCGAAGAAGTACTGCAGGAATTGGCGCTCGACTATCCGCTGCCCAAAGTCATTATGGAGTATCGCGGCCTGGCCAAACTTAAATCCACCTACACGGATAAGTTGCCGCTGGAAATTAACAAAGCCACCGGGCGTATTCACACCAGCTATCACCAGGCAGTAGCGGCCACTGGTCGGCTCTCCTCGCAGGACCCCAACCTGCAAAATATCCCCATTAAAACTGAAGAGGGTCGGCGCATTCGCCAGGCCTTTGTCGCGCCTGCGGGTTACAAGCTGGTGGCAGCGGACTACTCGCAAATTGAACTGCGCATAATGGCTCATTTGTCGGAGGATCAGGGGCTGCTTAATGCCTTTGCCCAGGGCCTGGATGTGCACAAGGCGACTGCGGCGGAAGTATTTGGCGTTGAACTGGATGGGGTGACGGCGGAGATGCGCCGCAGCGCCAAGGCGATCAACTTTGGTCTGATTTACGGCATGTCCGCTTTTGGTTTGGCCAAGCAGCTGCACCTGGGGCGCAACCAGGCACAGGAATACATCGACCGCTATTTTGAGCGCTACCCTGGCGTTCAGCGCTATATGAACAATATCCGCAGCCTGGCCCACGAGCAGGGCTATGTGGAAACCCTGTTTGGCCGCCGTTTGTACCTGCCGGAAATCAACGCCAAAAACAAAAACCTGCAGCAGGCGGCGGAGCGCACGGCGATAAACGCCCCTATGCAGGGTACGGCGGCAGATATCATTAAAACCGCTATGATCCGTGTCGACCAGTGGTTAAAAGACTCGCAGCTGGATGCCAAAATCATTATGCAGGTGCACGATGAGCTGGTGCTTGAGGTGGCCGAGCCCTGTCTGGAGCAGGTGCGCAAAGGTTTGGTTGAGCTTATGTCTGGCGCCGCTGAGTTAAGGGTGCCGCTACTGGTCGAGGCGGGGGTGGGCTACAGTTGGGATGAGGCGCACTAGTCAATCCAGGCCCTTGGATTAATTCAATTTTGCACGCCAGATGAAAAAAGTTATTTATCTAAGTTTATGAATTTACAGGGTAAATTTTAAATAACAAAAAAATGTGCAAATTCCCAAATTATTTTTGGAACTAATTCTGAGGGGCTTGAGTCATAGAGTTGTGTGTGTTTTACGATCATGAGCTAACTCCTCCCCTAATGGCTGTTAGGCCAGCTAGCGAGAATGCTAAGCAAACCCCGACTCTGTCGGGGTTTTTTTTGCCCTGAATTTCCCCTTCCTAATTCATGCCAGGACAATTGGATCGCTGTGCTAAGCCTTTTAACAATTGTGCAAGAAGTGTGGGAGTTGGCTGTCGCTGTGCCTTTGCGACGAACTTTGCGCTAGCTTAGTCATCAGAGATATAGCTGCATGAGCTTTCTCCTTTAGCCCATCTGGCACCACCCCAAGGGTGTCAGTCGTTTCCGATGGTTGCTTGCAACCATCGGTTTTTTTATTTTGGGCGAAGGGAAAAGTGCTTGGATAGGGAGATCAGGGGGCTTGCAGTACTTCACCGGCCGGTTGTTCCGGCTCCAGCGACAACCAGCTATTCAGCTTGGCTTTTAGTTCATCCAGACCCGTGTTGTTGTGCGATGAGAAGCACTGCAAAGTAACCGACTCGGACAGGCCCAGCTCTTTCAGATCTTTAATTACCTTAAACTCTGTGCTTTTGGCCTGGTTGCGGCTGAGTTTATCGGCTTTGGTAAGCAACAGGTGCACAGGCATATTGGAGCGGCGCGCCCAGTGCAGCATGGTGGTATCAAATTCCTGCAGTGGGTGGCGAATATCCATCAGCAGTATCAGGCCGCGCAGGCTTACGCGTTTTTGCAGGTACTCCGACAGGTCGCGCTGCCACTGCTCTTTGAGTTCGCGCGATACCTTGGCGTAGCCATAACCGGGCAAGTCCACCAGGCGCTGCTTATCGTTAAGTGCGAAATAGTTGATTAACTGGGTGCGTCCCGGGGTTTTACTGGTGCGCGCCAGGCGGTGGTTGTTGGTCAGGGCATTGATCGCACTGGACTTGCCCGCATTGGAGCGGCCGGCAAATGCCACCTCTACCCCTTCCTCCGGCGGACATTGGCGGATACTGGGCGCGCTGGTTAAAAACTGCGCTTTGCCGAAGTTAATATCAGTGGACATAAAAACCCTTCAAAATGGTGTGTTATTAGCGCGTTGGTATATAATGCCGCCCGCCTGAAGGGGGCCAAGTGCGCGCCTAGGGGCGGAATTGTAGCTGGTTGGCCGGTCCTTACGCGAACTTTACGCGTTTCACGTTATCATTCGCCGCAGCCAGTCCCCCCAGGGGTAAGCCTTTAGAGCCCAGGGGATTGCCTTAAAGGAAAGGCGCTTTCAACCATAGATTTATCCTAATACCGGATTAGCCAATGAAAAATATCCTAAGCAACGCATTATTTTCAGTCGGGTTAGCAGTGATTGCACAGGGCGCACTGGCTAATGGGGATGCCACTGCAGGTGCGGCAAAGGCGGCAGTGTGCGGTGCTTGCCACGGCGCAGATGGCAACAGCATGGCGGCGACTTTCCCCAAGCTGGCTGGTCAGGGCGAAAAGTACCTGATGAAACAAATTCACGACATTCAGGATTGGGACAAAGAAACCGATCCAGCTAAAAAGGCCAAAACTGGCCGTGCGGTTCTGGAAATGACCGGCATCCTGGCTAACCTGAGCGACCAGGATATAGCTGATATAGCCGCTTACTTTGCCAGCCAAAACACCCAGCTGTCTGGCTCCAAAAAAGAAGAAGTACAGCTGAATACTGGTATCAAGACAGACGCTCTGGAATTGGGCCGTCGCACCTACCGCGCGGGTAACCCATCGGCCAGCATCCCCGCTTGCACCGGTTGTCACAACCCCAATGGTCAAGGTAATGCCCCGGCTGGTTTCCCCCGTCTGAGTGGCCAGCACCCGGAGTACATTGAGAAGCAATTGCGCGCTTTCCGCGCTGGCGATCGCACCAATGATGGCGACCAGATGACCATGCGCTCAGTGACCGAAAAAATGAGCGATGCGGAAATCAAAGCCCTGGCTAACTATATTGCCGGTTTGCACTAAGCAAATAGCGGTAGCAAGAAAGGCGACCTAGGTCGCCTTTTTTACGTGCCGACTAAACCCGGGCTTTACACTTGTTCAGTTAAGGTTCGAAAATTCGCCCTTATATTGAACTCAATGGGTGCTCACCTGACTAAACATGAGTTCAGCTGAAGAAGATCCAACCAGTTAGGCTATTGGCATATAACGAGAGAGGAAATGCTATGAGAGTTTTGGTTGCCCTGATGGGTTTAATGATGTCCCTGGTCGCCTGTGCTGACGACAGCAACTCCAGTGCCCCCAAGGAGTATCTGGAAGGTCAGCACTACAATGTGCTGGAACAGCCGGTTCGCACCGCCGACCCCAGCAAAATTGAAGTGGCTGAGGTTTTCTCCTACCACTGCCCCCACTGCTTCCACTTTGAGCCACTGTTGCAAGCCTGGATGGCCAAGCAGCCAGCCGATGTGTATCTGAGCCAGACTCACGCCAACTGGGCGCCTTTTATGGCTCCGCTGGTGCGCGGCTACTACACCTCTGTGGCCCTGCATATCAAAGAGAAAACCCATCAAGCGGCCTTTAACGCCTTCCAGCTGGAAAAAAACCAACTGCAAAAGCCTGAAGACTGGGCTGAGCTGTTTGCCAAATTTGGCGTGCCCAAAGAGAAAACCCTGAGCACTTATAACTCTTTTGGTGTTGATAGCATGATCAAACAGGCTGAAGCCCGTGCGAAAAGCTACAAAATCGCTGGCACCCCCGAGATGGTTGTCGATGG
This sequence comes from uncultured Cellvibrio sp., assembly GCA_966248255.1. Classification (GTDB taxonomy): domain Bacteria; phylum Pseudomonadota; class Gammaproteobacteria; order Pseudomonadales; family Cellvibrionaceae; genus Cellvibrio. The sequence goes on along the minus strand of CBIMZH010000003.1, from coordinate 11,975 downwards.
TCGCTACCACATAAGCTCGCGCCTTGAAGGTGGTCAGGAAGAGATGCTCAAAGTGGCACAATTCCTGGTTGATAAGGTTCGTGCTGAGCGCGCTACTGGCGCCGCCGCAAAGCCCTAAGTATCACGCAAAACAAAACCCGCCCGGCTCTGGCTCGGCGGGTTTTGTTTTTTTAGTGCAAGGGCAAAGCAGCGGGCTATAATTTTTAGGCCCGGATGCCTCCATTTTTGAGCTAATTCATGACTTCTGTGACTGACGACAAACAAAACTGGCGAGAAAAATACCTGAACGTGCTGGATGCTCAGGAGCAGTTTGAGCGCGAATTTAAAGCGCAGACTGAGTTGTTAAGGCGCGCGCTGGTGCGCCTGAGCTTGTCGGCGGAAGGCCAAAGTGAGTCGATGGATCAACTGCTTGAACAGCTGCGCGAGCATCTGCGCAGCGGCAACTCTATAGAAGCCCTGTTGGCGCGCCTGGATCATCTCGGCCATGAGTTGGATCAGCGGCGCGACAGCGACAGTCAAGAGCTGCGCGCAGCGCTAAGTCACGGCTTGCACGGCTTGCAAAAAATGGATTTATCACGCGGTTTAATTAAATCCCTACAGGACTATTTGGTGCAGTTGCCGCAGCGAGTTAAAAAGCCCCATCTCTATCCCGCTTTAATGCAGCAATTTGCAGAGCTGCAACAGGCCGCCATAGCCGAATTGCAAATGCCCAAATCCAGTGTGCTGCAAAAAATTCTCGGTGGAAAAAAGCCTGCCGCCGGCACCCAGCCCGCAGCCAAACCGCTGGAAGTCAAACCGGTAGAAATCAAGCAAATAGAAATCAAGCAAGTAGAAACCAAACAAGCTGAAACCGGCGCGGTCACCAAGGCTGAGTTGGCGGAAACCTGGTTTAAAGATTTAACCCGCACACTGGATGATTTTTTTGCGCAGTTGGAAGCCAATCTGCAAATAAAAGAAGACATAGGTGTTGAGCGCCAGCGCCTGGCTAAACTCCTGGCCAGCGCCGACCTGGGCAGTGACGAGCCGCTGGAGTTGTTGGCCATAGTCACCCGTGTGCGCCAACTGGTGAGTGAGGCCTATTTAACGGGCAATCAGGCCTTTGCCGGATATCTGGATAACGTCAATCGCGAACTGCTGGAGATCTACAGCCTGCTTGGCGGCGCAGTGGAAAGCAGCAGCCAAAGGCGCAATGCATCAGCGCAATTACAGGTGGATATGCTGCGTGAAATGACGCAGCTGGAGCAAAGCTCGGCCAATGCGACCGATTTGAATCAGCTTAAAAATCAGGTGAAATCGCAATTGGGCAATATTCGCCAGGCGCTGGACAAATATCAGCAAACTGAGCTGCAGCAAGAGCAGTTGGCGCAGCAGTTAAGCAACCTGGGTGAAAAGCTCAAGGTAATGGAAGTTGAGGCGGAAAAAAGTCGCGCTAATCTCGAGCAGCAGCGGCATCGCGCGCTACATGACCCGCTGACCGAATTGCCCAATCGCGAAGCCTATAAGCTGCGCTCCCAGGAAGAAATTTCGCGCTGGCAGCGCTATGGCGGCAAGCTCAGTCTGGTCGTTATTGATATTGATCACTTCAAACAGATTAACGATAGTTTTGGTCATCAAACCGGTGACCGAGTGCTTAAAGTGATTGGCCGCTCGATTGCCAAGCGGCTGCGCGAAGTGGATTTCTTTTGCCGTTACGGCGGTGAAGAGTTTGTTGCGCTAATGCCTGAGACAGGTGGCCAAGCCGCCTTGCAATTAATGGAAAAAATTCGCGACTCCATTGCCAGGGCTTCATTCAATTACAAAGACCAGCCAATCACAATCAGTATCTCCGCCGGCGTGAGTGAAATTCGCACTGGCGACAGCCTGGAGCAGGTGTTTGAGCGCGCGGATCAAGCGCTATATGCGGCAAAAAATGCCGGTCGCAATGCCTGCCGTTTGCTCTAGATTGCCTGAGCGAAAATCCATTTTTATCGGTAAAACGCCCCTGACTGCGATTAACACTAATTAACCAATATCGACAGAAACCTGTAGAGCTTTGCTTTATTCTCTGATGTACAAGTTGGCCCGTTCCACTCTTTGTCATAACGAGAATAAACCATGCGCGCACTTATCCTTTTATCGCTCTGCCTGGCTGCTGTAGCCCAGGCAAAAGATCAGCTGCAGTTAAACGATCAGGGCTATTTTTCCATGCCCGGTTTGGATGTCACTGTGTTTAGCGATATCTATCCCGACGGCCACCAAACCGGCGTCACCCTCATTCAGCACGGCACCCGCGTTGCCGCCAATGGCGATTTGCGTTTGGAAATTTCCCCTGGCCAGTGGTCGCCTATGCCCGCAGGCGGCGAGCAGAAAATCGATGCGAAAACGCAAACTATCAGCCAGCAGTTGTCCTACCCTGACCCAAGTAAAAACCGCCGTGGTTTTAATCCCATTGAGTATCCGGATTTAAATTTTAGCTATACGGTCAATGTCACCGCCCTGGGTGATAACCGGGTGAAAGTCAGTGTCGATTTGGATAAGCCCCTGCCTGCTGAATGGATTGGCAAAGTCGGTTTTAATTTGGAGTTGTTTCCCGGTTTGCTGTTTGGCAAATCCTGGTTGATGGATAGCACCGGTGGCATTTTTCCCCAGCAGCCAAATGGTCCCCTGATTAAAACCGACGATGAGTATCTGACCGCTGCTATGGCTCAGGGCAAAACGCTGGTGGTAGCAGCAGAGACAGATTTACAGCGTCTCAATATCAGCAGTCAAACTGGCCAGTTGCAGCTGTGGGATGGCCGCAGCAACCACAATAACGGTTGGTTTATTGTGCGCGAAGCGATTCCCGCCGGTGCCAGCAAGCATGCAATAGAATGGATAATTGCTGCCCATCGAGACAAAAACTGGCGCTATCAACCCGTGCTCCAGGTGTCGCAAGTGGGTTATGGCACAGAACAACAAAAGCGCCTGGTAATTGAACAGGATGCGCGCGATAAGCGCGCCGATAAAGCGCAAATTTATCGCTTGAGCGATTCAGGCAAAACCCTGGTGAAAAGCGAGCGGGTTAAGCCCTGGGGCAAGTTTTTGCGCTACGAGTATATGACCCTGGATTTTTCCGAGATCAAGCAGCCGGGGCTTTATCAAATTAATTATCGCAACAGCCAGTCACAGGTGTTTCGCATAGCGGCGGATGTATTGGCGCGCAATGTCTGGCAGCCGACGCTGGAATATTTTCTGCCAGTGCAAATGTGCCATATGCGGGTAAATGAAAAATACCGCGCTTGGCATGGCCTGGATCATCAAGACGACGCGCGCATGGCGCCGGTTAATTACAACCATATCGATGGTTATATTTCCGGGTCATCAACCCTAACCAAATTTAAACCCGGCGAGCGAGTACCTGGGCTCAACCAGGGTGGTTGGCACGACGCGGGTGACTACGACCTGCGCGTGGAATCGCAAATGGGCACTGTGTGGCTGCTGGCATCCATGGTTGAAGAATTTAATTTGAATCTGGACTCGACCCTGATCGATCAACAAAAAAAGCTGGTGGAAATTCATCAGGGCGATGGCAAAAACGATGCGCTGCAACAAATCGAACACGGTTTGCTTAGCGTGCTTGGTGGCTATAACGCAATGGGGCGACTCTATCGCGGCATAATTTCACCGACAGTGCGACAATATGTGCTGCTTGGCGATGCGTCAGCGCAAACGGATAACCTGCCGTACAACGCAAAATTAAATGCAGGCGAACACAAAAATGACAGCTCAGGCGCTGCCGACGATCGCTGGGTGTTTACCGAGGACAATCCCAGTCGCGAGGCCTATGTCGCCGCGGGTTTAGCGGCAGCCGCGCGAGTGTTGGCGAAATCTAATCCCGCTATGGCGCAGGAGTCGCTGAGCGCGGCGGAAGATATTTATCGCAAAGCGCGCGGCCGGGTAGATCAAATTGCATCGCGAACTTTTGCCCTTACTGAATTGCTGCGCACTACAGGCAAACAGGAATACCTGGATGAACTGCTCAGCTTGCAGGCCCAGCTGGTGGAAAAAATTGATCAGACCGGGTGGATGCTGGCGCGGGTCTGGCCGCAACTAAAAAGCCACAGTGAATTCGCCCAAGCCATAGATTCCGCGGTGCAAAAATACCAACTGGCGTTAAGCGAACGGGCAAAAACCGAATCGCCCTATGGGGTGCCTTACCAGCCCAATATCTGGGGTGCAGGCTGGACCATCCAGGAGCTGGGCGTGCACCAGTATTTTTTCCATCAGGCCTGGCCGCAATATGTAGGAACAGCGGCTTATGAAAATGCGCTTAATTTTATTTTGGGTGTGCACCCGGGTGAAAACACTGCATCCTTTGCCTCGGGTGTTGGCGCTCACTCCGCCACTGTTGCCTATGGTGTTAACCGCGCCGATTGGTCCTATATTCCCGGCGGTGTTGTCTCCGGCACTGCACTAATTCGCCCGGATTTGCCCGAGTTAAAAGTCTGGCCGTTTTTTTGGCAGCAGACTGAGTATGTGCTGGGTGGCGGCGCTACCAATTTTATGTTTTTAGCGCTGGCGGTGGATAAGCTCAATCAGCAATCCCATTAAAAACCTAAACGCCTGACCAAGTTAAATTGGTTGGGCGTTTCGCGAACGCTTTGTCTTGGGTATCTAGATCAGTAAGATGCAGGCTTTGTTGTTCAAGCTTAAGCAGTCAACCTTATGTCGCAGTCGAACTCAGCTATTTCCGCCAAAATCCCCACTAATATCATCACTGGCTTTCTCGGCGTGGGTAAAACCACCGCCATTACCCATTTACTGAAACACAAACCCGAAGGTGAGAAATGGTCAGTGTTGGTCAATGAGTTTGGCGAGATAGGTATAGATGGCGCCATGCTCCAAAGCCCTGGCGTTGCTGTGCGTGAAGTGCCCGGCGGCTGTATCTGCTGCGTCGCTGGCCTGCCAATGAAAATGGCGTTGAATATGCTGATTCAACGCACTCGCCCCGATCGCCTCTTGGTGGAGCCCACAGGTTTGGGCCACCCGGCAGAAATCATTAATACCCTCAGTGGCGAATACTATGATCAGGTGCTGGACCTGCGCGCCACTATCACCCTGGTTGACCCGCGCAAGCTGAGCGATGAGCGCTACACCGGCAATGAGACCTTTCACAATCAGCTGGCAGTGGCGGATGTGCTGGTGGCCAACAAGGCCGATCTTTGCGGGGAAGCGGATCATCAAGCTTTTGCTCAGCTAGTGCAGAGCTTTACCCCGGCCAAGCAGTTAACGCCTTGGGTGGAGCAGGGCGCAATTGACGTGGCCTGGCTGGATTTGCCGCGTCAGACAACTTTTAGTGGGCAGACGGCAACATCGGCGCAGCCACAAAGTAACCGCTTGCGCCCGCCCAGCCAGGGTTATAACACCCAGGTGATGCTGCCCGAGGGGGAGGATTTCGTTCGTCGCGCCAGCCGTGGCGAAGGCCACTTTGCCTGCGGCTGGCTTTTTCGCCCAGAGCTGCAGTTTGATTTTAATCAGCTGTTTGGCTGGCTGATGGCGGTGCCTGTGGTGCGCACCAAAGCGGTTATGCATACCGATCAAGGGGTGTTCAGTTTTAACGCCGAGCATGGAGTATTGAGAGTTAATCCTCTGCCGGTTGAGCCTGCCGATCTGAGTGATAGTCGCATAGAGTTTATCGATACAGAGCCCCTGCCAGAAGATGAGCTTGAGCAGCACTTATTGGCGGCAAAACGCGAACAATAAGCCCGGGGTGAAGGTCAAACTGTGACAAGATCGGGTGTTTTGATCTGGCGCTATGTCAGCCATTGGCGAGCTGACTATACTCCCATGCCCGTCCCGACCCAGGCTTTTGCCAAGGGCTTGATTTAGTCGGTTGGGAGCCGTCATTTAGGCTAAGGTTAAATGGGATAAAAGACCGGAAATCAGCAGCTTGCGCCTGGGACAAGGCAGTTGCTGTGGACTAAAACTCAGAGGATAAGAATATGCTTTTGCTTTCACTGCTGGTGATCCTGGTATTGGTCGCTGTGTTGCTATACCGCGAACTGGCACTCGCTGCAGCTTCATCAATTGTCATAGTGGCCTGGCTGGTTTTAGGGGCCATTACCCCGGCCATGCTCTCGCCCTGGCTGGTTGTTCCTCTGGTGGCAATACTTCTGGTGCTCAATGTCGGGCCTATAAGACGCGCCATACTCACTCGCTCGGTATTCAAAATGCTTAAACGCAGCATGCCGGCCATGAGCGTCACCGAGCGCGAAGCTTTGGAAGCGGGCACTACCTGGTGGGAAAAAGAGCTGTTTAGCGGCCGCCCCGACTGGGATGAGTTCGCCCAGATTAGCCTGCCCCAGCTCACTGCCGAAGAGCAGTCGTTTCTGGATAATGAAGTTGAGCAGCTCTGCGGCCTGTTGGACGAATGGGATATTCAAAACAACCGCAAAGACCTGCCGCCAGAAGCCTGGCAATTTTTAAAAGAGAAGAACTTCTTCGGCCTGATTATCCCCAAAGAGTACGGCGGCCGCGACTTTAGCCCCTATGCGCAAAGCCGGGTAATGAGCAAAATCGCCAGCAAGTCGGGCACAGCGGCAGTTACCGCCATGGTGCCCAACTCACTCGGCCCGGGCGAACTGCTGGTTAAATACGGCACCCAAGAGCAGCGCCAGCGCTGGTTGCCCGGATTGGCCAATGGCACGGAAATTCCCTGTTTTGGCCTGACTGGCCCTGAGGCTGGCTCTGATGCCGGCTCGATTCCCGATGTTGGCATTGTCTGTAAAGGCATGCACGAGGGACAGGAGGTTATTGGCCTCAAGCTCACCTTTAACAAGCGCTGGATCACCCTGGCGCCCGTGGCCACGGTAGTTGGCCTGGCATTTAAGCTGTACGACCCGGAGGGCTTGCTCGGCGATGCCAGTAAGTCCGATTACGGTATTACCTGCGCCCTTATCCCCGCCAATCACCCTGGGGTAGATATAGGCCTGCGTCACAACCCCGGCTCGCCCTTTATGAACGGGCCGATTTTCGGTACCGATGTGTTTATCCCCATCGACTGGATTATTGGCGGTGCGCCTATGGCCGGCAAGGGCTGGCGCATGCTGATTGAGTGCCTGGGTGCGGGGCGCGGCGTGTCCCTGCCAGCGCTCTCCACCGCCAGTTGCGAGATGAACTATCGCCTGGTAGGCGCCTACGCCCGTATCCGCCGCCAGTTCAATATGGAGGTGGGCAAGTTTGAAGGTGTACAAGAGGCCACTGCCGATATAGCCGCCAGTGGCTATACCCTGGAGGCCATGCGTCAGTTCGTCACCAAAGGCCTGGAGACAGGCGCGCCCTCGGTGATGACGGCTATGGCCAAGTATCACGCCACCGAGTTGATGCGCAAATCGGTGGAGCACTCTATGGATGTGGTGGGTGGCCGCGCGATTCAAAAAGGCCCGCGCAACTTCCTTGTGGCTTCTTATCACTCAGTGCCTGTCGCCATTACCGTTGAGGGCGCCAATATTCTCACCCGCTCGCTGATGATTTTTGGTCAGGGCGCCATGCGCTGTCATCCCTATTTGTTTGAAGAAATGCAAGCCATGCAGATGGAAGACCAGGCTGCTGGCTTGAAAAAATTCGACCAACTTTTTACCGCGCACCTGGGGCATATTTTTAGCAATCTGATGCGTACCAAGTTGTTTGGTTTCCTCTGCGGCAGCTTTAGCCCGCTGCCGGCGAATGCCGACAGTTTCAGCAAACCCTGGTATCAAAAAATCAATTTGCTCAGTGCGACTCTGGCGAGCATGTCAGATATAGCCCTGGGTGTTTTAGGCGGCAATCTCAAGCGCCGCGAGTTGCTGTCGGCGCGCCTGGGTGATATTCACAGCCAGCTATTTATTGCCTCGGCCATTTTAAAGTTCCACTCGGCGCATCCGCGCAGCCGTGCAGAAGATGCTCACGCTGAATACGCCTTGGCGCGTGCGCTCTATACCGCTCAGGAGGCACTTAAGGATTTCGCCAATAACTTTCCCATGGGTTTCCTGGCCAAGCTGGTTAAATTTATCGCCATGCCCTATGGCAACCTGGTTAAAAAGCCAAACGACGATCTAACCCGCGAGCTGGGTGATTTGATCATGGAGGAAAATCCGGTGCGGCAAATGCTCGGGCAGTATTTGCATGTAAGCAAAGATCCGGCGGAGGCTATGGGGCGAGTGGAAACCACTTATCAATTGCTGCTGTCGCTTGGCCCTGTATGGCATAACTTTATCAAAGCTAAATCTGCCGGTAAGTTGCAGGGTAATAGCATCGAAGAGCAAGCGCAGGATGCGGCCGCCAAAAATATTATTCAACCTCATGATGTGGCGCGAGTTGTAGAGTACGACACCCGCCGTTTCGATTGCCTGCAGACAGATGCCTTCGAGCGTTTGTAGTCATCCGCTAAAAGCAAAAAAGCCCTGGTTTTCCAGGGCTTTTTTGTTTATTCAGTAGTGATTGTACAGTTGCGCCCCTGAGTTTTCGCCTTGTAAAGTGCTTCATCCACTCGCTTGAATAAATCATCAAAGCTTTCACCGGGTTTAATTGCGCCTACGCCAAAACTCATAGTGACATTTAGCGGTTGCTCTGGTTCAAACTCCTGATTGCCTACCCGTAAACGAATACGTTCAGCAATGGTTACACCCATGGACAGTGTCTCGTAGGGAACCAAAATAATAAATTCTTCACCGCCCCAACGCCCAAGAAAATCGCTGGTGCGCACTTCGGCTTGCATCGCCAAACTAACCTGCTGTAACACTCGGTCACCGACATCATGGCCACGGTTATCGTTAATGCGCTTGAAGTAATCAATATCGGCCAAAATAATTACCAATTTTTCCGGAGGGGGAATAACCCCTGAGCCAAACAGGCTGGTAATGATTTGCTCTACCCCGCGGCGATTGTAAATACCGGTCAGTGCATCCTTGTTAGAGAGTTGGCGAAATTGCTCAGATTCGCGCTTAAGCAGCTCGCGATCGCGGGTGAGGGAGTTAATAGTGCGCGTATCATGGCTGGCTTGTCTGCTGAGCAGAATGAGTCGATTAGCTGCAAATAAAAATATACCCAGCATCCAGCCGCAGAGTATCAGCAAATACCAGTTCTCTTTGGACACCCAATCGCCGACAAAATCAATTTTGTTAATTTGTAACTCGTAGGTGCCGTAGGGTAGCGGATAGTAAAAGTCCAAACCCAGTGAAAGCACATTGGTAAATTCCGGGCGGGAGAGATGACGTGGAATTTGATATTGATCGAGCCACCAGTCGGCGACAGAGAACTCTTCCAGCTGCAGCGACAGATGCTGTTGCAAATCGCTAGTGGCAAGTATGGCTTGGTTAAATTTACTGCTATTGGAATCCTGCTCGTTGGCGTAGATAGGATTGTAGTTGCGCAAATAAAGGCGAACTTTTTTGGCATCGCCGCGAACCACCAAATCCAGCTCTATGCGATCGTAGCGGGATAGGTCGATACCGTTCACGGAGCCTTTACCCAGCAGCAGGTTGTAACTGCAGCCAAAGTTGGTCGCCCCTTCCACATATATGCAGCGCATACGGCGGTGATCCTGGTTAATCCAGTCGCCACTGGCGGAACCATCGGGATTAATGGTGGTATAAACATAGGCGCTATCCAAAAATGCACTGGCGAGAAAATGCCTTTGTGGTAGCAGAGGGTGGCAAAACACCGCCAGCAGGGTAGCCAAAATACTTAGCAATAAAATGCTATTAAAGTGCTTGTCGTTCATCTAATGCTCGTTTGGTATTTTTATTGGCCAAGCTATTATCGTGCAAATTGTGTTGTTTGGCCCAGCTCCTTTGGTAAAATTCCATAAATATCAGAGTATTAGTTGAAGAGTCCTGCCCCCAATGGCAATCCCCTTACAGATTCTTGTCACCGGCGCTAATGGTTATGTGGGTCAGGCATTTACCCATTTGGCCATTCAGTCGGGGCATAAGGTTGCGACCCTCACTCGTCAGGAGTTCCCTCTTGCTGGCACTAAAAACCATATTTTAGACAAGTATTTATTGTCTGACCTTGAACAAGTGGTAAAAAATCAGGATGTTATAGTCCACTTAGCGGCTAAGGCCCACCAGGCTATCCGCAATTCGCCTGAGGTAATGGCAAGTTATTACGACGTAAATGTCGACAATAGCATTAAGTTGGCCAAAGCGGCACTCACCGCCGGGGTCAAAAAGTTTATCTTTGTAAGCAGTATCAAAGTTAATGGAGAGCGCACCTAAGGTCGCCCCTTCAGCTCGAGGGATAAGCCCAATCCACAAGATATCTATGGTCAGAGCAAGTACCAAGCCGAACTGGCACTAACAGAGTTGCTACAGGGCAGCAGTATGCAGTTGATCATTGTTCGGCCGCCGTTGGTGTGGGGGCTTAAAGGTAATCTCAAGAGTCTGGCTCAGCTCGTTAAGTGGCGTGTCTCCATACCGGTTGGAGCTGTCAAAAACAGGCGGTCACTATTGTCGCTAAATAATTTTTGCAAATTCCTGTAGCTGTGTTCCGGCGGGAATTGGGGAATGGTAAAGATTTTTTGATAGCTGACGCAGAAGTGAGAACGACAGGTGAAATTGTCAGATTAATAGCCAGTCAAAAGGCGATTAACACGCATATTGTCTCTGTTCCCAATAGGCTGTGGAAATTTATAAGGGTATTACCTGCAGGCAATAGGCTTGCCACCAAACTAGGTGACGACCTGGAGGTTGACAGCTCAGAGGTTTATCAATTGACTGTCGTCCCGACGCGTAGATCAAGCTTCACTATGGGATTACCTTATCTGTTGTCTGTTAATCGCTGGATCAGAAGTGATGGGCTCGACTCAAGCTGATCAAACTAAAATGAATAAGCATTCGCTATAAACTCGGAATGCAAATTGGTAGACTGATATTTGGACTTTTTAGGGTAGATAGGAAAAATGCAATTCCCATTATTAATGAGCTTTCTTAATGCCCCTCGTCCAATTAAGCGATTTATAACTGTTGCCTACGATGTAATCGCAATAATTGTTTCCTTCTATTTAGCTATGGTGTTGCGCTTGGGTAGCTTTAGTATGCCCTTCGACAATGCAATAGCATTTTGTCTTTTATCTACAATCGCGGTTACTGTCATTACGTTTATCCGCATGGGTTTATACCGGGCAATCCTCCGCTATATGACCCAACAGGCCCTGGCAACTATCTCCTTGGGGATTTTAGTATCCAGTGTTGCTATGGCACTGAGTGGCTTCTTCTTTCATGCTTTTCTTCCCCGTTCAGTCCCAATAATTTATATATTCACTGCACTTATATTTATCGGAGTGCCGCGCCTGATATTTCGCAACATCATGCAGATGTTGATGCCCAAAGGTAATACAAAAGTAGTGATCTACGGTGCGGGGGATACTGGGGTTAACTTGGCAGATCAACTGCAGTTGAGCGGTGAATTCCACCCCGTTGCCTTTGTTGATGATAATAAAAAAATCCAGGGCCATACTTTTCGCGGCCTAATGGTGTATCACCCTCATAAACTCGCCGCATTAATTGAGCAATATGGCGTTAGTCGAATATTGCTCGCGTTGGGAAACATTTCTCGGCCAGACAGAGTGCGCATTATTCGCTATTTGGAGCCTCTATTGGTTCAGGTTCAAACCATTCCGCCAGTTACTGACATAGTAAAGGGCGTGGCTAAAATAGATGAATTGCGCAATATCCAGATTGAAGATTTATTGGGGCGAGACCCGGTAGCGCCCGATCCTAAATTAATGAACAAAAATTCTACCGGAAAGGTAGTGATGGTTACCGGAGCTGGCGGTTCAATTGGTTCTGAGCTATGTCGTCAATTAATTCAGCAAAATCCGCGCAAGTTGGTTCTATTTGAACTTAATGAGTTCAATCTATATAGAATCGAACAAGAGCTTCAGCAAATTAATAAGAGCCTTGCCCAACAGGTAGAGTTGGTGCCGTTACTGGGTTCAGTGCAAAACTTCAAGTTGGTTGATATGGTTATGCGTCAAT
>CBIMZH010000002.1:0-21901 GCA_966248255.1 uncultured Cellvibrio sp. | reverse complement strand
ATGGCCAGGGCGCGGACAATCTGTGGTGCGGCTTCTTTACCCTGAACCGCTACCGGAATCACTGTCACGGGAACGGCGGGGAAGCGCCTCTCCAGCACGCTCAAAATATCGCGAATAGCGGCGCCAGTCGGCGAGGTGATAACCGCTATGCGCTTGGGGATACTGGGCAGCGGCTTTTTGTAGCTCGCATCAAACAGGCCTTCGGCCGCCAGCCGTGCTTTAAGCTGCTCAAAGGCGCGCTGCAGGGCGCCAGCGCCGGCTTCCTCCATATGCTCAACAATGATCTGGTAGTCGCCGCGGCCCTCATAAAGGCTGACTCTGGCGCGCACCAGCACATGCTGACCCTGCTGTGGGCGAAAGCGCACCGCCATATTGCGGTTGCGGAACATGGCGCAGCGCACCTGGGCCTGGTCGTCTTTTAAGGTGAAGTACCAGTGGCCGGAGGAGGGGATAGAGACATTGGACAGCTCGCCTTCAACCCAGAGTAGCGGTATATGGGTCTCCAGCAGCTGGCGCGCGCGGCGGTTGAGCTGGCTTACGCTGAATATCTCCCGCTCTGGGCTTGGCGGGGCAGAAAAAAGGTCGAAGTCGGTCATGGGGCGCTATTCTAGGCCAGCTCAGGCCTAGGGCATAGCCTTGACTTATAACCTTAAGTCTTAGCCGTTATAGCGCTATTTAAGTTGCCTTAGTGGTTGATCCTACTAGATATTGTGTTTACCCCCAGTGGGCAAGCCGCTATAATTGCGCGTTTATTTTCTGGCTACTGGAATAATCGGGCAGGCAAGCGAGCCAAATCGTCCGTCCCCACTAGCTGATTCTATGAGGTTGGGCCCTAGTATGTTGCGAATTGCTGAAGAAGCTCTCACGTTTGATGATGTCTTGTTGGTGCCTGGATTTTCCGATGTCACCCCTAAGGATGTGTCTCTGAAAACCCAATTGACTCGCAAGATTCAGTTGAACATCCCGCTGTTGTCCGCCGCTATGGATACAGTGACTGAAGCGCGCCTGGCAATTGCCATTGCTCAGGAAGGTGGTATCGGCATTATTCACAAGAGCATGCCCATCGAACAGCAAGCCGCCGAAGTGCGCGCGGTTAAAAAATTTGAAGCCGGTGTGGTTAAAGACCCAATCACCATCGACTCCCACGCGACTATCCGCGAACTTATAGCGCTGACCCGCAAGAACAATATCTCTGGTGTACCTGTGCTGGATAAAGGCGATCTGGTGGGTATTGTGACTGGTCGCGATGTGCGTTTTGAAACCAATCTGGACGCCACTGTGTCCAGCATCATGACCCCCAAAGATCAGCTGGTTACCGTAAAAGAGGGCTTCACCCCGGAAGAAGTGCGCAATCTGCTGCACAAGCACCGTATTGAAAAAGTGCTGGTGGTTAATGACAGCTTTGAGCTGACTGGCCTGATTACCGTTAAAGACATTAACAAGGCCGAAAAATACCCCAGCGCCTGTAAGGACCCAGAAGGTCGTCTGCGCGTAGGTGCCTCTGTAGGTACCAGCCGCGATACTGACGCGCGCGTTGACGCACTGGTAGAAGCCGGTGTGGATGTGCTGGTCGTAGATACCGCTCACGGCCACTCCAAAAACGTATTGGATCGCGTGCGCGCAATCAAAACCAAATACCCCAATGTGCAAGTTATCGGTGGCAACATCGCCACTGGCGAAGCGGCACTGGCGCTGGTTGAAGCTGGCGCTGACGCGGTTAAAGTGGGTATTGGTCCAGGTTCTATTTGTACTACTCGCATTGTTAGCGGCGTGGGTGTACCACAAATTTCGGCGATTGCTAACGTAGTCGCTGCGCTGCAGGGTACTGGTGTGCCCGCCATTGCTGACGGCGGTATTCGCTACTCAGGTGATATTGCCAAGGCCATGGTTGCCGGTGCCAGTGCGGTGATGATGGGCTCCATGTTTGCCGGTACCGAAGAGGCTCCAGGTGAAGTTGAGTTGTATCAGGGCCGTACCTACAAGGCCTATCGCGGCATGGGTTCTCTGGGCGCTATGGCGCAAACTCAGGGCTCCAGCGATCGCTACTTCCAGGATGCCAGCCAGGGCGCCGAGAAATTGGTGCCCGAAGGTATTGAAGGTCGCGTACCTTACAAAGGCCCACTGGCGGCCATTGTTCACCAGATGATGGGCGGCTTGCGCTCCGCTATGGGCTATACCGGCTGCGCCGATCTGGATGCCATGCGCACCAGACCAAAATTTGTCCGCGTGACTGCCGCTGGCATGGGCGAGAGCCATGTGCACGATGTGCAGATCACCAAAGAAGCGCCTAACTACCCAATCGGTGGTCGTTAATAATCGCGCTGCGCCGTAAAACAAAAACTCGGGTTCGCCCGAGTTTTTCGTTTAATCGAATTCGTTTTTTATTGAATCAGGAACTAGCATGACCCAAGACATTCACGCACAGCGAATTCTTATTCTGGATTTCGGCTCTCAGTACACTCAATTGATTGCGCGCCGCGTACGCGAGATTGGTGTCTTCTCCGAAATTCGCGCCTGGGATATGAGTGACGAGGAAATTCGCGCTTACAATCCGCGCGGTATTATTCTCGCCGGCGGCCCCGAGTCCACCACCGAAGCCGGCTCGCCGCGCGCGCCTCAGGCGGTATTTGACCTGGGTGTGCCGGTGCTGGGTATTTGCTACGGCATGCAAACCATGGCTATGCAAATGGGCGGTATGGTGGAGTCCTCCAACCTGCGCGAATTTGGCTATGCGCAAATCAAAACCCACGGCAGTGCCAGCCTGCTGACCGATATCAAAGACCATGTCGACCACGACGGCAGCCCACTGCTGGATGTGTGGATGAGCCACGGCGACAAGGTTACCTTGATGCCCGAAGGCTTCGAACTCATGGCTTCTACGCCATCTTGCCCCATCGCTGGCATGTATAACGAAGCCAAAAAATTCTACGGAGTGCAGTTCCACCCCGAAGTGACTCACACGCTGCAGGGCAAGCGCATTTTTGAACACTTTGTATTGCAACTTTGTTCCTGCGAGCGCCTCTGGACGCCAGCCAATATTGTTGAAGACGCGATTAAAAAAGTGCGTGAACAAGTGGGCGGTGACAAGGTTCTGCTTGGCCTGTCTGGCGGTGTGGACTCCTCTGTGGTTGCGGCGCTACTGCACAAAGCCATTGGCGATCAGCTGACCTGCGTATTCGTTGATAACGGCCTGTTGCGCAAAAACGAAGGCGATCAGGTGATGGACATGTTCGCCAAGAACATGGGCGTGCGGGTGATTCGCGCCGATGCTGAAGAGCTGTTCCTGGGTAAGCTGCACGGCGTTAATGACCCTGAGAAAAAGCGCAAAATTATCGGTGGTACCTTTATCGATGTATTCGATGCTGAAGCCACCAAACTCAAAGACGTTAAATGGTTGGCGCAAGGCACCATTTACCCGGACGTGATTGAATCCGCGGCTGCCAAAACCGGCAAGGCACACGTGATTAAGTCGCACCACAATGTGGGTGGCTTGCCTGAAGATATGGCTTTCCAATTGGTCGAGCCGCTGCGCGAACTCTTTAAAGACGAAGTGCGTGCAATTGGTTTGGAGTTGGGTTTGCCCTACGACATGGTTTACCGCCATCCGTTCCCCGGCCCAGGCCTGGGTGTGCGCATTCTCGGTGAAGTGAAAAAAGAGTATGCCGATATTCTGCGTGAAGCCGATGCCATCTTTTTGGAAGAGCTGCGCGCCGCCGACTGGTACCACAAAACTTCACAGGCCTTTGCCGTATTCCTGCCAGTTAAATCTGTCGGTGTGGTGGGTGATGGCCGTCGCTACGAGTGGGTAATCTCTCTGCGCGCGGTGGAAACCGTAGACTTTATGACGGCTCGCTGGGCACACTTGCCCTACGATTTGTTAGAGAAGGTATCCAACCGCATTATCAATGAAATCTCCGGTGTCTCTCGCGTTTGCTACGATGTGTCGAGCAAGCCGCCTGCAACCATTGAATGGGAATAATTCCTGGAGATTTTCCGGCTCAAGGATGAGCTGTTTGCCGCGCAAGAATATCTAAAAATCACGCTTATGATGAGCTACATGCAGCGCTATTTTCTCGGTTTTCTATCACAGGTTTTCATAGGTCTTTTGCGCAATGGTCGCAGAGGATTTGTGCATGTATTCACTTTTTCTTTCGCTGTTTTTTTAGTTTCGCCCTGTGTTAACGCCTTGGCGCAGGAGCTGGAGCAAAAGCAGGTGCAAGATCAGGAGCAGGAAAAAAGAGGTGTGCAGCTATTGGCGGTTGCAGCGCCGTCTTCCGACGCCAAGGCGTTGGCTGTTACCAGCAATACTTCAGCGGTTGTTGCCGTTGAAAGTAGTCAGTCATCTGAGTCAGTTTCTTCCAGGGCTTCCTCTGAGTCATTGTCGCGTTCTGTAGTTTCTCGAGCTGAAAGCTCTGCAGCCATAGTGCTTGCGCTTGCCAGTCAGGCAAGCTCGTCAGTGTCTGCCATCTCCAGCTCTGCCGACTCCAAGTCCTCAGTTGATACGTCGCTATCTATTTCAAGCGCAGCCAGTGCCAATAAAACAGCGACTTCCAGTTCCGCACAGGTTTCTTCTGTGGGTGATGCGCTGGTTGCTTCTGTTAGTTCAATAGTGACTTCAGCCAGCTCTGCGAGTTCTGTAGTTAGCTCCGTGAGTTCTGTGGCTAGCTCAGTCGATTCATTCACCGGCTCTTCCAGTTCACTCGCCAGTTCATCGCTGCTCTCTGCGCAACAGGCATCAATCAATGCGGCCCAAAGTCAGCTGGCGATATCCAGTTCTGCTCAATCCAGCTTATCAGCTTCTGCTGCTGCACCAAGTCAGCAATCGCAAGGCGAATCCTCCTCTGCGGTTAATGTTGTCGCTGTAAATCAGGCATCATCCAGTTCGGGCCTGCCTAAAGCCGAAAATGTGGATTTGCGTAAAGTGGTGGAACTGAGTTCCTCCAGTGAGTCCTCCTCGGCAGCGGCTCTAGGGTCGAGTGCAGAGGCCTCTGCAGTTGCGAGCGCAGCTTCGGTGTCCAGTTTGTCCAGTGTTGCCAGTTCTTCGGCACAGAGCCTGATCAGTTTGGATGAGGCTCTGGCAATGGATTTGAGTTCCAGTAGCGCTCAGTCCTCATCGCTGAGTGCGTCCAAATTTTTGCTTGGCCATGAAGTGCCGCCCAACACGGCCGCGCGCCTTACCTGGATTCCCGATGAGGTGCCAAGCGGGTTTACCGAAGAGACGCCGGTATTGGTCATTAACGGAGCCAAGCCGGGTAAAACTCTGTGTTTAACGGCAGCGGTTCACGGTGATGAGCTAAACGGCATCGAAATGATTCGCCGGGTGATGTTTGGTATAGATGCAGAGAAATTGACGGGTACCATCATTGGTGTTCCCGTGGCCAATATTATGGGCTTTCGCCGCAATACCCGTTACCTGCCCGACAGGCGCGATTGGAATCGCTACTTCCCCGGAAATACCCGCGGCAGTTCGGCTTCGCGTATGGCTTATTCGTTTTTTACCAAAATCATTATGCAGTGCGATGCCCTGGTGGATCTGCATACTGGTTCCTTCCATCGCACCAACTTGCCCCAGCTGCGCGCTGATCTGTCCAACGATGAGGTTGCCAAGTTTGCGCAAAACTTTGGCTCTATCGCCGTGCTAAATAGTCGCGGCAACCCCAGTTCACTGCGTGTTGCCGCAGTAAAAGCTGGCATACCTGCGGTCACTATAGAGGCGGGCGAGCCTATGGCCATGCAGAGTGAAGTAGTGGAGGCGGGCACTGTTGCCTTAAACGGGCTTTTGTCGCGAATGGGCATGTTTGGTCGCCAGGGAATGCGCCACAGGGTATCGCCGGTTTACTACAAGTCGAGCTGGGTCAGGGCCAACCAAAGCGGCATTCTGTTTAGTCGTGCCTCCTTGGGTAAACGGGTTTCCATTGGCGAGGTTTTGGGTACAGTCACAGATCCTATAACCAATAAGCGCAGTGAAATTGTCTCGCCGCACTCGGGGCGAATTTTGGGTATGGCGCTGGATCAGGTGGTTATGCCGGGCTTCGCCATTTACCACATAGGTATTCAAACCCCCGAGGCTATTCTGATTGAAGAGAGCCAGTACAAAATGGATGAAAACGGCGAAGATTTTGAGCTGGATGAAGAGGACGGCGATGACGCGGATTCGCCCGATGCCATACCTTCTCCGTCCAATGGTCTGGATGAGTCGGTCACCAAACCTCAGGACAGCCTGGAAGACGAATAGGGCGATTACTTTTGTCAGCGGCAAGCTGTGACACTTGCCGCTTAATTGTCGGCCTCGAATTTTTTATGCTGGGTTAAATTGCCCGGTATAAGTTTATGAAAACCTACCAAAAGCTGCTGGCCGGAATTGGCCTTAGCCTAGTTGTTTACCTTTCTGTTGCGCTGGCGCTGGTGTTTTACCCCCAGCCCAAAGTCAAATCACAAAAGAGTTTCGATTTTTCCTCTATCGCTCAGGCTGTGGCTAAACAGACGCTGGGGGAGGAAAGCTCTATCCCCATGCGAGATGGTACGCGTATATTTTTTCGTGAGTATGCCGCCGCAGCTGCGGATACCAGTTTAATTTTGTTGCACGGATCGGGCAGTGACAGCCGCTATTTAAGTCAGCTGGCGAGTTATTTGGCGGACACTGGCAAAGTGAGGGTTATTACACCGGATTTGCGCGGCCATGGTCGCACCTCTATGGCGAAAGGCGATATCGCATACCTCGGGCAATACGATGATGATTTGGAGGATATGCTCAAATTTATGCGCGCTCGCTACCCCCAGTCCAGGTTGGTGCTGGGCGGGCATTCTTCGGGTGGTGGATTGGTGTTGCGATATGCTGGCGAGCCAGGACGCGAAGCGGCGGATGCCTATGTGTTTTTGGCGCCCTATTTAAGTCACAAATCACCTACGGTAAAACCTGACTCGGGTGGATGGGTCAAGGTAAACATTCAGCGCATAGTCGGTATTGCCATGCTGGAAACCTTGGGTTTCCATAATTTTGATAGCTTGAATGTTATTCATTTCAACCTGCCAGAAAGCCTGCAGGATAAATTGCAAACGCCTGCGTATTCCTATCGTTTGCTGCGTTCATTGGAGGCGGATGATTATCGCTTGGCGATTAAGCGCCTCAATCGCCCCGGCCTGGTGGTGGTGGGTGAGCGCGATGAGGCGTTTTATCCTGAGTTGTTTAAGGCTGAGTTTGCCACAGCGGCGGCAGCTATTCAGGTAGATTTGGTGGCGGGCGCCAATCATTTGGATTTTTTGGAGAATCAGCGCACCGAGAGTCTGTTATCCAGCTGGTTAAATCTGCTATCCAGAAAGCAGGAGCCAGTTCAGCTATCGCAGTTGGTGGCTAATTGATTTTATTTTGCCAGGTGCAAAATATATTTCCATTCCTCTGCGCTTACTGGCTGAATGGAAAGTCGGCCCTGTTTGAGTAGTGTCATCTCGGCAAGCGCGGTCTGGGCTTTTAGCTCGACCAGGGGAATCAAATTGCTAAAGCGGCGGGTGAGCTGAATATCCACCGAAACCCAGCGCGGATTTTCCTGGCTGGATTTGGGGTCGTAGTAATTGCTCTCCGGATTAAATTGCACCGGGTCAGGGTAGGCGGTACGAACAATTTTTGCAGTGCCGACTATGCCGATATTTTTACAGCTGCTGTGGTAGATCAGCACTTCATCGTTTAAGCCGACCTGGTCGCGCAAAAAATTGCGCGCCTGGTAGTTGCGAATGCCATCCCAGCGACCGGTTTGGCCGGGCTCTGCGGCCAAATGTTCAATTCCGTAAATATGAGGCTCGGCTTTAAACAACCAAAAGTGTTTGGCCATAGTTCGGCTCCCTCTATTTAGTTTGGCTTACTCGGCTTGGGTCCAAACCTTTAAGCGCTCGGCGGTTTGGGCGTCGACCAGCGTCAGTGAAATACGGCGCTTGTCTATATCAACCTCATCGATCAAAACCTGCACCTGCTCGTCCAGACGGTAGGTTTTTCCCTCTAGGCTAATGCTCAGACGGCGCGAATCAAATTGGGCTTTTACTTCGCTATCGCGCGCTGCCAGAGTAACAAACCCTTCAATTCCCCAATCATCAAGGCGCACGCCTATACCAATTGAATTTACCAGGCCAATGGTGGCGCTATGAATGCTGCCAATTTGTTGGCTGGCGAACTGACAGCCCAGCCAGGATTCAACATAGCGGCAGGCTTGGCGGCCGTTGTTCAGCTGGGTTTGCAGCTGCTCGACAAATGCCTGCGCCGAGGCAAGTTTGATCGGCTCGGCACCGGCAAGAATGCGTTTAATGGCCAGGTGGTTGAAAAAGTCGTTGTAGCGACGAATCGGCGAAGTCACCATGGCGTAGGCATTAAAGCCGAGGCCAAAATGGGGAATTGGCTCAAACGACAGGGCGCCCGCTTGCAGTTGGCGCTGCAGCAGCGAGTGCAGCGGTGCATTGGCTGGGTTTTGCTCAGCGTTTAAGCGCAGCTCGCGAAACAGTTTCAAGAATTCTGGCAACTGGGTGAGATCGCCGGGTACCAGATCAGGGCGATCTTCCTGCAGCAGGCTGAGTGCGTCATTTATTCGCTCTGGGCGAAAGCCTATGTGACCGGAAAAAATTCCATAGCCAGGGTGCTGCACAAACAGTTCGCCGGCGCAGATGTTGGTGGCAAGCATCGCCTCTTCAACTATGCGGTGGGCGATATTGCGATCGCGTTTTTCAACTCGCTCGATTTTTTTCTGCTCATTCAACACAAACTGGTAATCGGGTTTTTCTTCCATTACCAGCGCGTGTTGCAAACGATACTGCGCGCGCGCCTGGGCAAAATCGCGCAGCATGTCCAGTTGGCTGCGAATTTCCTCGGCAAATACCGGAGCTGTATCGCTGCCGCTAAGTGCTTCAAACACGCCCTGATAGCTGAGCTTTTGCCGTGAGCGAATAAAACCTTGTACAAAGTTGAATTGCTTGATTTGACCGTCGCGGGTTATGTGCA
Organism: uncultured Cellvibrio sp.; assembly: GCA_966248255.1. Taxonomy (GTDB): domain Bacteria; phylum Pseudomonadota; class Gammaproteobacteria; order Pseudomonadales; family Cellvibrionaceae; genus Cellvibrio. The sequence continues at coordinate 12,921 of CBIMZH010000002.1, read as the reverse complement.
TACGGCACAGGAGTACGCCGCGCTTTTGTTCGGCAACCAGCGAGTAGGTGTCCTGGGATAAGTCCACCGGCAGCATGGTGAGAATTTGCCCCAATAAATAATGGGTGCTGGCGCGTTCGCGTGCCGCCTGCTCAAGCGGGCTATCAAACTCTATGTGTTTGGTGGGGTCGGCGATTGCGCTCAGTAACTCCCAGCCATCGTCCCTGGCGGAAATACAGATGGCGTCGTCCATATCTCGGGTGGTTTCCGAGTCTATGGTTATGAAGGGCAGCTGGGTGAGGTCCTCTTCCTGATTTTCAAATACCAGTGGTGACCAGTTGATACTGCTGGCCTGGTTTTGTGCTGGCTGAGTCCATTCATTGGCCAGCTGGAAGCGGGCTATGGCGTAGCGACTTTCTATGCCCGGCTCGGCTATATTGCCCAGGCGTTTTATCACTCGCACCTGCGCTTTGCCTTCGGCACCGAAAGGGTGGCGAGCAATTTGGCAGTGCAGTAAATCGCCTTCGCTTAAGCCTTTGCGCTCTTGCGGGGGAATAAACAGCCAGCGATTAAAGTTGGTGTAGTCAGGTTCGACAAAGAAGTTGTTGCCCTTACTGACATAGCGGCCGACGAATTCGTCCAGGCCGGGCTTAAGCAGTTTGACCAACTTGGCTTCAAACTGCCCCTTGGCATTAGTGCTAATCTCTACTTCGAGACGGTCGTCAGGCAGCACACGGAGCATTTGTTCCGGATCTATAAAGGCTTCGCGACCATCATCCAGCAGGATAAAACCAAAGCGTTTGGTGGTGGTGCGAACGTGTCCCTGGGCTACGTCCTTTTGAGCGACAATGTCGGATTTCAGCTGAGCCAGCTGTTGCAGCGCGTCTTTATTGAGCATGGATCAAACAACTTGAATTCTAGGGTTTATGGCGCGAATGATAGCAGGAAACCTGGGCTAAAGCTTTTGCAATCTGGTCGAACAATTGAGTAAGATCACTTCAACTAACTCTCCTAAGTCGTTGTTTTAGATGGATGCACTTAATCAGCTTATTCTCTTTGGCGGTGTGCTTTTTTTAGTCAGCATACTTGCCACTACCTTATCACCGCGCATGGGCATGCCGCTGCTGTTGGTCTTTTTGATCATAGGTATGCTTGCCGGCGAAGACGGCTTCCTCGGTATTCATTTTGAAAACGTCCAGGCTGCCTATTTAATCGCCAGTTTGGCGTTGGCCGTTATCCTGTTTGACGGTGGTTTGCGCACGGAGATCCAGTTATTTCGGGTAGGGCTAAAGCCGGCGCTCTCACTGGCGACTTTGGGGGTCATACTCACGGTCGGCTTCTTTGGCGCCCTGGCTGCCTGGATTCTCGACATCTCCTGGGTTCAGGGGTTTCTGCTGGGGGCCATAGTTGGCTCTACCGATGCGGCGGCGGTTTTTTCGGTGCTGACCAATCAAAAGTTAACGCTTAAGTCCCGGGTTGGCGCGGCGCTGGAGCTGGAATCCGGTCTTAACGATCCTATGGCGGTATTCCTTACCATCATGCTGGTTGAGTTTGTGGTTAGTCACAAAACCGGTTTTAGCTTGAGCATGCTGGGTTATTTTGTGTGGCAGATGGGTATAGGTGCCTTGATAGGTATCGCCGGTGGCCGCTTTTTGGCCTATGGGGTGGAGCGCCTGTCTTTAAGCCCGGGGTTATATCCGCTACTTGCCCTGTTTGGCGGCATCTTTATTTTTGGTTTTGCTGCGGTGATTCAAGCGAGCGGTTTTCTTGCGGTTTATCTCGCGGGTTTGACTGTCGGCAATCGCGTGTCCCGCGGTCTTTACAACATACAGCGCTTTCACGATGGCTTTGCCTGGCTGGCGCAAATAAGCCTGTTTTTAATGTTGGGCTTGCTTATATATCCCCATGAACTCCTGGGTTATGCCAGCAGCGCCATACTCTTGGGTGTCTTGCTTATGTTTGTAGCACGCCCGGCAGCGGTATGGCTGTCGCTTTGGCCTTTTCAGTTTTCCTGGCGTGAGCGCCTGTTTATTAGCTGGGTAGGGCTGCGCGGGGCAGTGCCTATTGTGTTGGCAATGTTCCCCTGGATGGCTGGGGTCGAAAACTGGAACTTTTATTTCAATATCGCGTTTGTAATTGTGTTGATCTCGCTGGTGGTGCAGGGCTGGAGTGTGGCGCCTTTGGCGCGCTGGTTAAAGCTGGATGTACCCAGTGCGACTAGCCGGGTACAGCGGGTGGAGCTGGGTGTACCTGGGCAGGTGGGCCATGAATTTGTTGGCTATAAACTGGCCGAGGGCAGCCCGGTATTAAAACGCAAACCTGAAACACTTAAGTTGCCCGGTGGGGCGAAATTGATGTGTCTGCTCAGAGAAGGCAAGCCGCTGGCCTTAACCGCTGACGACATTTTTTTGGTGAACGATCACTTGTTTGTGCTGACTCACGCTTCTGAATTGGAGGCATTGGATCGCCTGCTGGTGGGCATGGAGGAAACCGAACGCGAATCTGCCCGCGAATACTTTGGTGAGTTTGTTATTACCCCCAGAGCCAAGCTTGCCGAGCTGGGTATGCTCTATCAGTTCCCGGTGCCGGCAGATATGGCCAACTGGAGTATCGCGCGCTACATCATGAGCAAATACCGCTACCCTGTGGTGGGTGATAGGGTAAGCCTTGGGCACGTAGATTTTGTCGTACTTACACTCAAAAATAATCGACTGGCCAAGGTGAGCTTAAAAATTCATAAAACCTGAGGTGCGAATTAACTATGCAATCTCCATCCAAATCGCCTGTTACCGCACCTCAGATAAACAACAGGCAATTGCTGCGACACCAGTTGTATATTGATGGCAGCTGGTGTGAAGCCAATGCAAAAAATCATTTTGCTGTTACCAATCCCGCCACCCAGCAGCAGATCGCCCAGCTTGCCGATGCAGCTGACGTTGATATAGAGCGGGCGATAGCGGCTGCGCACAGGGCGCAGTTGGCTTGGGCCGCATTGAGCGCAAAAGAGCGCAGCAAAAAAATGCGCCTCTGGTTTGATTTAATTCTCGCCAATCGCGAAGATTTAGCCCAAATCCTTACTTGGGAGCAGGGCAAGCCCTTGGCCGAAGCCAGGGCGGAGATCGCCTATGGGGCCAGCTATGTTGAGTGGTTTGGCGAAGAGGCCAAGCGTGTTTACGGTGATCTGATCGCCCCGCCGGATAACAACAAGCGGCTGTTAACTCTGAAGCAGCCGGTGGGTGTGGTGGGGGTAATTACGCCCTGGAATTTTCCCTGTGCCATGCTCGCGCGCAAATTGGCCCCGGCGCTGGCGGCTGGCTGTAGTGTCGTTGCCAAGCCTGCGGCTGAAACGCCCTTATCGGCCCTGGCCTTGGCTGCGCTTGCGGAACAGGCAGGTATTCCGCCTGGGGTAATTAATATCCTGCCCTCCACCCAGGCAGAGGCGTTTGGCAAGTTGCTCTGCACTCACCCGCTGGTGCGCAAAATCAGTTTTACCGGTTCAACCGCTGTTGGCAAAAAACTCATTGCGCAGATTGCGCCAGAGGTAAAGCGCATTACCTTGGAGCTTGGTGGCAATGCACCTTTTATCGTCTTTGACGATGCGGATCTGGATGCGGCTGTTGCAGGTGCTATAGCAAGTAAATTTCGCAATGCCGGGCAAACCTGTGTGTGCGCCAATCGTTTTTATATTCATCAGTCCGTTTACTCAGCCTTCTGCGACAAGCTCACGGCAGCCGCGCGTCAGTTGCTCAGCGGTTCCGGATTTGACTCAGGTGTAGCGCTTGGGCCGTTAATTTCACCGGCGGCAGTAAAAAAAGTAACAGCTTTGGTCGACTCCGCTTTGGCAGATGGCGCCAAGCTTGTATACGAAGCTGCTGCAACCACAGGCCCAGTGGGTGGCAACTTTTATCCGCTGCATATACTCGCCGATGTCCCGCCGCAATCCGCCATAGTACAACAGGAAATTTTTGGGCCAGTCGTTACCTTGATTCCTTTCACCAGTGAGTCGCAATTGCTCGATTGGGTAAATGCCACGCCCTATGGTTTGGCTGCTTATGTCTATACCCAAAATCAGGCTCGAATTTGGCGTATTAGCGAAGCGATCGAAGTGGGCATGTTGGGCGTAAATACCGGTTTGATTTCCAATGAGATGGCGCCCTTCGGCGGGGTAAAACAATCGGGGTGGGGGCGTGAAGGTTCGCATTACGGTTTGGCGGATTATCTTGAAATTAAGTACTTGTGCTGGGCTGTTTCTGAGTAAAACTACCTAGACGTCTGCGGCTATATAAGCTGAAAACTGGCAAAAACTTGGCTAGACTTATGTGCAGTCTATGGATCACCATCAGCCCATCAAAGGAGGGCTGCCGAGGTAAGTTATGCTCAGCTCCTATCAAAACTTGAGTTTCCGTTGGAAACTCTCTCTTCCGCTCAGTGCTCTGGTAATTTTAATTTTGGCAATGAGTGTTATTGCCATAAATACCAACAAAACCCTGGGTAAACACGCCGAAGTTATTGCCGCGACTAATCTCCCGGAAATTCAACTGTTAATTCAAGCTGACCGCGATCTTTATCAGGCTTTGGTTGCTGAGCGCGCTCTGATACAGGGGGATAGCGCTCGTTTTTCTGCATTTGAAAAAGATCTCGCCGATAACGCTGCTCAGGCCCATGACCGTGTGCTCAAATCACTGGAGACGTCGGATACAGCAACTGAGGCAGAGCGCCGCGAATTTTTACAGCGCTTTGAAGCCTGGAAGAATCTATCAGATAAGGTGGTTGCCAATGTAACTGCAGGTGATCTGGACGCTGCGCTGAGATTGTCCTACGGCGAGGCGGAAACGGCGTTTAATCACGCGCGCACCTATTTGGATGAGCTGGAGGAAAAGCGTTTAAGTCACGTAGATGAATTTACCGAGGCAATTCGCAATTTTGAAAGTGAAGCTTCGTTTGAACTGGCAAGCATAGCCGTGGTGTGTTTGGCGATTAGTTTGGTGGCTGTTTTATTTTTACCGCTGTTGGTTGTGCGCCCGTTAAAACGCATCGCCGATAGAGTGCAGAACATTGCCGAGGGCGATGGTGATCTTACCATTCGCATTGATGTGAATTCCCGTGATGAGTTGGGTGAGCTGGCCTCGCATATGAATCGGTTTATGGAGAAGCTGCAGCGGGTTATTGGCGATGTGTTGAGCAATGCCTCTGACGTTGCCAGAACCGCAGAAGCGCTGCAGCAGGTTTCCGGTACCAGCCAGCGCGCTGCTGACGAGCAAAGCCAGGCAATTACCATGGTGGTAACTGCTGTTAATGAATTGACTATGGCAATTCAGGAAGTTGCGCACAATACCAGTGATACTGCACAGAATACCCGCGATGCTTCGGTTACGACTGATGATGGTCAGGGGCGCATTCAAGAGGCGGTTAATCAGGTTAAAAGCCTGGCTGACCGTGTTGCGCAAACGGCCGAAGCCATGTCCAGTCTGGAGAGCCAGGCGAAGCAGGTGACTTCAGTTATAGATGTGATTCGCGGTGTAGCCGAGCAGACCAATTTACTCGCACTTAATGCCGCCATTGAAGCCGCTCGTGCCGGCGAGCAGGGCAGGGGTTTTGCCGTTGTGGCCGATGAGGTACGCACCTTGGCGAGCCGCACCCAGCAGTCCACTGAAGATATTCAAACAATGCTTGGCCAGCTGCAAAAAGGTGTACAGCAGGCAGTTGCATCCATGAATGCCAGCGCCAATATGAGTATTGATGCAGTGATGTCTGCCAATCAGGCGGGTGAATCTCTGGCGGGTATAGGTTCGGCTGTGCGTAAGATTTCCGATATGACTATGCAGATTGCATCGGCAGTGGAAGAGCAGAGTGCGGTTACCAGTGAAATTGATAGAAACCTAGTGCAGATCAACAGCCTTTCGCAAACTGCTGCGGAAGATGCATCGCGCACAGCAAATGAAAGCCAGAAACTTAATGAACTATCTACAGGGCTGCGCAAAATGCTGGCGCAATTCAGAGTCTGATAACAGGGTAAATACACCAAATAATAAAAAAGGCGGCTGAACAGCCGCCTTTTTTATTTTTAAGTTGCGCGCATTGGCCACTGCTTCAAATGGGCAATTGCGTGGTAAATTTAACCTGCTTCAACGCAAACGCCGAATTGATTGAACCTATATTGGGTAGGTGGATCAGGGTCTGCTTCATCAATCGCTCGTAGTGCTCAACACTTTCTACTACCACCCTCAGCACATAATCTTTTTCGCCGCTGGTTGAATAGCATTCAACCACTTCGGGGATTGCCTGTACTGAGGACTCAAACGCCTCCAGTGAAACAGCGTCGTGGTTTTTTATGGTGATATAGGCGTGAACTGTCACCCCCAGGTTAAGAAGTTTGGGGTCCAGCAGGGTCACTTTGCCGCGAATAATGCCCTCTGCCTCAAGGCGTTTCAGTCGACGCCAGCAGGGGGTGTGGGACAGGCCGATCATATTGCCCAGGTCTGCCATTGAATAGTCGGCATTTTCTTGCAGGGCGCGCAGGATTTTACGATCGTATTCGTCCAGTTCGATGGTATGAGCCATGGTCTTGTCCTAGAGCTTTGGAATAATATTGGGTGATTGTAGGATGTGTGTCTTTTTTGTGCAATATTATTAGGATGGGTTTTGTTTTTGGGCCTGGTCGAAAATTCAGCTTTATTGCCCTTCGCGCTGGCAGCGCCTAAATCTGCGCGCTGGCTTAGGCAAATGTTGTGATTGAATGACTTGACGTGTATCGTATCGCCTCTTTTCCCTGGGTGATCCGCCCGTTTGAATAGAGCATCTTGGCAATGGGGTGCTCCGGGGAATCACAGTTTGGTGCACTTGTTGGCGCAAAAATAAAGCATAGGAGCAATCCGTAATGAGAGTAATATTGTTGGGCGCGCCAGGTGCGGGCAAGGGAACTCAAGCGCAGTTGATCATGGAAAATTTTGGCATACCCCAGATTTCCACTGGCGATATGCTGCGTGCAGCGGTTAAGGCCGGTACCCCCTTGGGTTTGCAGGCGAAAGATATTATGGCGTCTGGTGGTCTGGTGTCCGATGACCTCATTATTGCCTTGGTAAAAGAGCGCATTAATTCAACCGATTGCGCTAACGGTTTTTTGTTTGACGGTTTTCCTCGCACTATCCCACAAGCTGAAGCACTGCTCGATGCCGGTGTAGATATTGACCATGTTATTGAAATTCATGTTCCAGATGAGGAGATTGTTGCCCGTCTGAGTGGTCGCCGCGTGCACGAGGCTTCTGGTCGCGTTTATCACGTAATTCATAACCCGCCAAAAGTTGAAGGTCATGATGATTTGACCGGTGAGCCGCTGGTACAGCGTCCTGATGACAGTGAAGCTACTGTGCGCAAGCGTTTGGGTGTTTACCACGATCAAACAGAACCGCTGGTAGGTTTCTATCAAAAGCTTGTCGATGACGGTGCCGTCAAAGCGCCTAAGTACGCTCGCATTAACGGTATTGGCAGCGTTGACGCCATTCGCCAGCAATTGCTGGAAGTGCTGCGTTAATAGCAGCTGCCCTCCGTCGTTAATTGGCATTAAAATAGGCTCTTCGGAGCCTATTTTTCTTTGTAAGAAGTCTTATGAGTTTTATTCTCGCCCTGGATTCCTCCACTGATGCCTGCTCGGCCGCCCTGTTATTGGACGGCCGCCTGGTCAGTCGTTTTGAAATTGCAACCAAAAGCCATACCCAGCGTCTTTTACCCATGGTAAATGAGCTTCTGGAAGCTGAATCTCTTTCGCTTGCGCAATTAGATGCCCTGGCGTTGGGGCGCGGCCCCGGGTCATTTACCGGGTTGCGTATTTGCATGGGGATAGTTCAGGGGCTGGCCTATGGTAGCGGTTTACCGGTTGTTCCTGTCTCTACCCTGGAGGCTATGGCCTTGGCTTACTTGAGGGAAAACCCTCAGTACCAGGGGCTTATAGTGCCCGCACTGGACGCCCGCATGGGCGAGGTTTACACCTGTGTCTACCAGGTGGAGCAGGGGCGTTTGGTGCAGTTGGCGGCCGAGGCTGTATGTCCACCGCAGCAGCTGCAGGCCTATTTACTCGATGCTCAGGCAGGCGCGATTGCCGCCATAGGTTCAGGCTGGCACTATCCTGAGTTGGCAGAGCTTGGGGTATCTGCGCGTCACCTGGAAATATGCCCGCGCGCTGAAGAGATTGCCCTTATAGCGGCAGAGGCCTTCGCCCAAGGATCGGCCTTGCCAATCGATGAGGTGCAGCCGGTTTATTTGCGCGACTCAGTATCCTGGCAAAAACGTCAGCGTATTCGCACCCAACCTATGGTTTAAACGACGTTTGGTTTTCACTAAGCATTTAACTTTGTGAGGTAAAAAGTGGCAGCAGCTTTAGATCAACATGCGTTCAATCAGGGCCTGATGGAGTTTATCGCTGCTTCACCTACACCTTTTCACGCCACGCGGCAAATGGCCCAGCGTTTGGATGCGGCCGGGTTTGTTCGCCTGGATGAGGGGCAGGCCTGGCAATTGGTGGCGGGAACCCGCTACTACCTGACGCGCAATGACTCGTCGCTGATCGCGTTTGTCTATGGCGCCGATGCTTTGCTGGATACCGGCATACGTATGTTTGGCGCTCACACTGATAGCCCCTGTTTGCGCGTTAAGCCCAAGCCTGAATTGAATCGCCGCGGTTACTTTCAGCTGGGCGTAGAGGTTTACGGCGGCGCGCTTTTAGCGCCCTGGTACGATCGCGATCTGTCCATGGCCGGCCGTGTGAGTTGCAAAACCGCGAGCGGGCAATTGGCCAGTGTACTGGTGGACTTTGCCCGTCCGCTGGCGGTTGTGCCCAGCTTGGCTATTCATTTGGATCGCGAGGCCAACAATAACCGCAGTATTAACGCGCAAAAAGACATAGTGCCGCTGCTTTTGCAGCTGGACAGCGAAGATGCCCCTGTCCCCGATTTTCGCGCCATGCTGCTGGCCGAAATCAAGCAGAGCCACCCGGATCTTGCCCTGGCTGAGGTTCTCGACTATGAGTTGAGCCTTTATGACCTTCAGCCGCCCAGCCTGGTTGGCTGGAATCAGGAGTTTATCGCCAGTGCACGCCTGGATAATTTATTAAGCTGTTTCATTGGCTTGCAGGCGATATTGGAAGCAGATTCTCAAGTGTCAAGCCTGCTTATCTGCACCGATCATGAAGAGATTGGCAGTGCATCCTGCTGCGGTGCCAAGGGGCCCATGCTGCAGCAGTTTTTGGAGCGTTTGCTGCCAGATGGCGAGACGCGCGCGCGAGTGATAGATCGCTCTATGATGATATCGGCGGATAACGCTCACGGTGTTCATCCAAATTTTATGGATAAGCATGATGAAAAGCATGGGCCTCTGTTAAATCGCGGCCCGGTAATCAAGGTAAATACCAATCAGCGCTATGCCACTACCAGTGAAACCAGCGCCCTGTTTAAAATTTTCTGTGAGCGGGTGGCCGTGCCTGTGCAGTTGTTTGTTGCGCGGACCGATATGGGGTGTGGCAGCACAATCGGACCAATTGTTGCCTCTGAAGTCGGGGTGAAGACCCTGGATGTAGGTGCACCTACATTTGCAATGCATTCGATTCGCGAGCTGGCAGGCGTAAAGGATGGCGCCTATCTTTACCAGGCAGCAGTTGAATTCTTTACTTACAAGCAGGCGCCCATAGCACCAGGGCCATTGGCTTAAGGGTGAATCAGGATATTAAGCGTTTATATTCGGCCTGGATGTGACCTATATTTGGGCCACTATTTAAGTGCCAGGAAGCTGCTTGGCTAATAGATTGGGATGCGAGCCATTGGCTCGTAGATAGTCTGTGACCCAGCGCATATTAACTGTAGCTGAGCGCGCCTAAAGGATTGCCGCTGTTTATAATTCCTCGCCCCAATTTCTGAGTCTTATCTTCATCGCCTGATGCGGTGTAGTGGAGTTTTAATCATGGCGATTAGTTTGGATGTTCTAGCCTCTTTCACCCCCTTTGATACTTTGAATCAGGAGTATCTTTCCAAGGTGGCGGAAAAGGCCGAATTGCGTGAAGTCTCCAAGGGAACCATTATCTTCAAACGTGGGCGTCCTTTTCCGGAAAAACTCTATCTGCTCAGCGGCACAGTGGACCTCATAGACTCAGCGTTTGATGTGCAAACGCTTAATCCTTCCAGTGAATCGCGTCGCGCCCCTTTAAATGTCAGCCAGCCAACCCAGGTGTCAGCGGTTGCCAAATCGGCAGTTACGCTGCTTGCGGTTGATGGCGACTTCCTCGACCTGGTTATGGCCTGGAGCGAGAGCGGCAGCGAGACGGACGAAGACGCTGTGACTACAGATGACGAGGGGGATTGGATGTCTGCACTGCTGCAGGCGCCACTTTTTACTCGACTGCCTCCCGGTAATATCCGCCAACTGTTTGCTCGCTTTTCTACGCAAAAAGTTACCGCCGATGAGGTGGTCATTAAGCATGGAGAGCGAGGCGAATTCTTTTATGTACTTGAGTCGGGCAGTGCGGTAGTTATAGATGCGGCCGGGCAAATTCTCGCTGCGTTACGCCCCGGGCACTATTTTGGCGAAGAGGCACTGGTTGGTGACACTACGCGCAATGCCACGGTCAAAATGCTGACCCCGGGCAAACTCAAGTGTTTAAAAAAGGAAGATTTCCGCGAGCTATTACAGCAGCCGGTACAAAAATTCGTCTCGGCCGAGCAGCTGAAAACCCGTCCCAGCAGTGCGCCCGGGTTTCAGTTACTCGATGTGCGCCTGCCCATAGAGCGCCGCTTTAGCTCTGTGCCAGATAGCCGCAATATTCCTCTCAACCAACTGCGCTCCAGCTTAAAAGATTTAGACCCATCGCTAACCTATGTGGTAACTGATGATTCAGGTCGGCGCTGTGATGTGGCAGTGCAACTTTTATCCCAGGCAGGTTTTGATACCTGTATTTTGCAAAATGCCGATCAGCATTACGCGGGGATTTAGGCTGGTTTTTAACGCTTATCTCTGTATCATGGCGGCCTGCAAGAGTTTCAGACGATAAATTTTAAGAAGCCGTATCATGACCAAACAACGTGTTTTAACGGGTATTACCACCACGGGTACGCCTCATTTAGGCAACTATGTGGGCGCCATTCGCCCGGCTATAGCAGCCAGCCAAAAGGCTGATGTGGAATCGTTTTATTTCCTCGCGGACTTCCATGCGCTGATCAAGTGTCAGGATCCAGCCATGGTGCATCAATCTACCCGGGAAATTGCCGCTACCTGGCTGGCGCTGGGCCTGGATACAGATAACGCGGTGTTTTACCGTCAATCCGATGTGCCGGAAATCCCCGAGCTCTGCTGGATGCTCACCTGTATGGCGGCCAAGGGCTTAATGAATCGCGCCCACGCCTACAAGGCGGCGGTAGATGCGAATGCCGAGGCCGGTGAAGATACGGATTACGGCGTTACTATGGGGCTTTACTCTTATCCCATACTCATGGCAGCAGACATTCTTATGTTTAACGCTACCAAAGTGCCAGTGGGGCGAGATCAGGTTCAGCACATTGAAATGGCGCGCGATATTGGCGCCCGCTTTAATCATTACTACGGCGAACATTTTGTGCTGCCCGAAGCTGTGGTGGATGACAATGTGGCTGTGCTTCAGGGCCTGGATGGTCGCAAAATGAGCAAAAGCTACGGCAATACCATCCCGCTGTTTTTACCCGAAAAGCAACTCAAAAAATCTATCAATAAAATCCTCACTAATTTGCTTGAGCCAGGCCAACCCAAAGATCCGGATACCTCGCCGGTATTTCAAATTTGGCAAGCATTTGCCACTCCTGAGCAAAGCAGCTACATGCGTCAGCAATTTGCCGAGGGCATAGCCTGGGGCGAGGCCAAGCGTCAGCTGTTTGAATTGATTAATGGTCAACTGGGCGAGGCGCGCGAGCGCTATGAAGCACTTATGGCTAACCCGGCGCATATTGAAGAGGTTTTGCAAGCTGGTGCTAAAAAGGCCCGTGCGCAGAGCCAGCCTCTGTTGGAAAAATTGCGCTATGCCGTGGGCATAAGGCCGATTGTGTAATTGTTTCGCTGCATAAAAAAGGCTGCCAATGGGCAGCCTTTTTTATGGTTAACAGTTTGCTTGATGGGTTACTTGGCCAGTGAAGACACTACCTTATTGATAGCCGATGTGAGCTTACTCAACTCGGCAGCCTCAATAACAAAGGGCGGCATTAAATAGAGGATTTTGCCAAAGGGACGAATCCAAACGCCCAGGTCGGTAAATTGTTTGGTTATCTCGCCGGGGTTCGCTGGCGCTTCCTTTAATTCAACTACACCTATGGCGCCCAGTACGCGCACTTCTTTAACAAAGGAGAATTCGCGGCAAGGGCTGAGTTCGCGCTCCATCTGCGCACCTATAGCGGCAACCTTTTGCTGCCAGTCGTAACTCTGGAGTAATTCGATACTGGCATTGGCAACAGCGCAAGCCAGGGGGTTGGCCATATAGGTGGGGCCGTGCATAAGCGCCGCAAACTCACCGCGGCAGATACCGTTACTTACCTTGTCATTACACAGGGTTGCCGCCAGGGTGATATAACCGCCGCTCATGGCTTTGCCCAAGCACATAATGTCGGGGCTTATACCCGCCCAGTCGCAGGCAAAGAGTTTACCGGTGCGGCCAAAGCCGGTTGCTATCTCATCGGCAATTAACAAAATTTGATGTTGATCGCAGAGTTCACGCACCCGTTTTAAAAACTGCGGTGAGTAAAACTGCATGCCGCCTGCGCCCTGAACTATGGGCTCGATAATGACGGCGGCAATTTTTTGTCGATGTTGCTGTATTTGCTGGGCAAACTTGGCAATGTGAATCTCTTGAAAGCTTTGCTCAAATGCCGGTGCCGGGGCATCGCTAAACAGGTGATGACTAAGCACATGATGAAACATGTGGTGCATACCTGAGTGGGG
>CBIMZH010000001.1:0-32116 GCA_966248255.1 uncultured Cellvibrio sp. | reverse complement strand
TGGTCAAATAAATATCCAACCAGTTATCCCCCAGCTCCTGCTGGCTGTGGGCGACAAAACCCTGCAACCAGCTGTCCCAGGCATTGATAAAATGGCTGGGCAGGTCGCGGTAGATAAAATCGCCATGGGCCGGCAGCTTGCCAAACAGGCCCACTTCATTTGCTTTAATCATTAAATGGTCTCCGGGCAACGGAAGCTATTTAAGAGTTCATTTTTAAACGGGTTATTAATACTGGTGGCGCGCCCTTCAAACACAATTTTGCGCGGGCCGTTTAAATCGTTGCTCGCGGTTTGGTGCATAAAGGTAATTTTGTAAATATTGGATTGCGGTGTGGCTTCAATTTGCGCTGAGTCCATCAGGTGAAACCAGGCCCAGGGGCCGGTATAGGCGCGATCGAATTGGCTGCCGCGCAGATCTTCAAAAATCAGGCGAATACGGCGGCTGTCATCCTGGCCGGACCAATTAATGGCTTTCCAGAATTTCGGCCCATGGTTGTAGGACAAGCGCTGATCGCCCATATCCAGGGTGAAGACTGCATCTTCCTTGTTCATAAAATAAGGGCGCAGCTCCAGATTAATACTTGGGGTCTCCGGGTTTTGTTTAAAAAACACATCGCGAATTTTTGCCCCTTTAGCCAGCTGATTCATAGTCGCGCTGTTAAAGCCCAGGCTGTAACCATCTACACTGCGGCTCGACCACTGACCACGCGTATCGAGGAAGGGCTCGATAAATTCTTTTTGGAATTGATCCAGAGTGCCCTGGGGCTTAAAGAAGCTGCTGAAGTCGAGCAGTGCCAGTTCATCGCTGGAGCTGCTGTTGAGTGGGTAGCGCCCCGCCAGTACCTGGCTGTAGGGTTGAAACACCCGCGCGCGCCACTCTTTGCTGACATAGCTGTGTGCCGATTGCAGAATTAATCGCCAGCTTTCATCGGCAATGCTGTTAAGCCAGCGCTCCACCGGCGCCGGGCTGCTTTTGGCATAGGCTCTGAGCATGGAGACCGCATTGCTGGCATTGGAGGCATAGCGAGCCTTGGCGACTTCAAAGGACTTTTGTTCCAGGTCAGGTGCCAGGGCAATTTCCTGGATAAACGTTTGCACGCTCGCGAGTTGTTGCAGAGTGGTTGTAATGGGCGCAGGGCCGCGCGGGCTCTGGGTTACCAGTTGATGCAATTCGCTAAAGCGTTTGTCGACGCTGGTCACCTCAACCTGGGTTGCGAGATAGTCCAGGGCTTTATCGGCGACACCCGTGGTTACCTTATCGGCCGCTGCCTGAACTACTGGCGGGGTCAATTGGGTATTGCTCTTGGTGACATCAAGCACGCTGGCCAGGGGTGAATAGACAGGATCGGTAAGCGTGCGCAGGGCCTGGCTTAGCTCCTGAATACTGCCAAAGCGTTTAACCGAAATTTTATCCAGCAGGTTGCTCCAAATGCTGGCGTATTCAGCGAGATAAAGTGCTTTAACATCAGCGCTAACCTGTTCAGGGTTGTCCAGAAGCAGTTGACTGCCGGGGTTGTCGCGATCAGCCAGCACCCATTCATCGTCTCCCACCAGGGCAAACAAGGGCGAGTTCTTGGACAGGTCCAGTGACTTGTAAGCCTGAATGGTAAAGAGTGCGGGAATAGTAAATTCCGCTTGATTACTGGCATCCAGGTTAAAGCTGGTGCGCGCCGGTTCGCCAAAGTAGTTGAGCATGTTAACGGGCTGCGCGTATTGCGGATCCGCTTTAATGCGACGGTAAATTCGCTGCGCCACAGGAATACTTAAGAGCAGGCTGCGGGTTTGTGCCACCAGGCTTTGATTGAGCTCCACCGCTGGCAAGTCCAGCGTGAGCAATTGCGTCAGATGTTTATTTAAATCGGCTTTGTTCTGATTTTCGCCGGGAATTTGTTTGTCCCAGAGTTGGCTAAACCAGTTGGTAATAGCCGGCTTGTCCATCTTGTCGGTGACTTTAAACATCATGTATAGACGGAAGCTGTTATAGAGGTCCTGATCGGCCGAGCCGCGCTGCAATTCCTGCTCCATGGTTTTGAGCAAATAGGGTTCAAACAGCGTTTTAAGTTGTTGCTGATAGAGTTGATTCGCGCTGCGGTCTACGCTGTCGTCATAGAGGCCTAAGCCGGCGAGCATGGGGTGGGCATCTTTGTCGTAAACACTGCTGGCGCTGTAGAGCGAATTTAATGCCTGGAGTAGATCTGTATTGGACGTGTTCCAGGGGGTGAGCCTGGCTTGGCTCTCTTTAAATTTAACGACCTCGGTCTGAACATCGCTAATGTACATATTGCTGCGGGTAACACTGCCGCTCCACAAGAGCAACACGCCACCGGTAACCAGTGCTGCCGTTGCATAGGCGGCTGTGCGTATTAAACGAATAAAGCGCTCGTAGCGCTGGTTGGTACCTACCAATTCTGATTCGGGGAAGATCACTTCGCGGAACAGTCGCGAAATAAAGTAGCTGCGACCGCGGCTGTTATTGGCTGCACCCGCCTCGCGCGCGAAACCGAAGTTGGCGGAGATGGAGGTCATCAGGCGATCAATCGGTGTGCCGTCCTGGGTGCCGCTGGAAAAGTAAACGCCGCGCAAATAAGGCTGGAGTTGAAAGCGGTTGGCGGCAAAGCAGCGCTTGATAAAATCCTCGGCCAGGCCCATGGCATTTTCCATCTGCAGGGGAAAGCCCTCAACTGCGCCACAGCGCTGAGTGTCTCGCTCCTGGTGCATACGCCAGAGCACACGTTCGTTAAGGCGCGCGAGCAAGCTGCTGAATTCGCGTTTAATAAAATCAAAATCGGGGCTCTGTGAACCCTTGGGCGCATTGGGCAGCGACATGCCCCATACCTGCTCGCGATCCTCTCTGCCCAGGTCTTCAAAGAATTCGCTAAAGCCAGACACCAAATCGGTTTTAGTAAACATCAAATAAACCGGGAAGCGAATCTCCAGTTTTTCCATGAGTTCGTCGAGGCGATTGCGAATGGTTTTGGCGTGGAGCGCGCGCTCCTCTTCGCTCTGCAGGAGCAGATCCTGCAGGCTTATGGCCACTATGGCGCCGTTGATCGGGCGGCGGCGGCGATTGCGTTTGAGCAGCGACAAAAAGCCTTCCCAGGCAGAGCTGTCAATGACCTTGTGGCTGTCCTGAGTGGTGTAGCGGCCGGCCGTATCTATAAGCACAGCTTCGTTGGTAAACCACCAATCGCAATTGCGCGTGCCGCCAACACCCTGGAGGGCGCCCTTGCCGAACTCGGCGGCTAGGGGGAACTCCAGCCCGGAGTTAACCAGTGCGGTGGTTTTACCTGAGCCTGGCGGGCCAACAATGATGTACCAGGGCAATTGGTAAAGGGCTTTGCTGCGACCTTTGTTGTGGAATTTAAGTTTGTTGAGCGTATCCAGTGCGGTTTGAAAACGCTGGCCCAGCTGGGCAACTTCATCGGCCGCCTGATCGCTGGCCAGATCGCCCTGAGCAGCGCTGTTGCTCTGCTGCAGGTCATCGACCAGGGCTTTATTGCTGCGGCCATTTTGCAGCTGGCGCAGGCCCTGGACCAGCAGCCATATAATAATGGCCAGCAATATTACCAGCAGGCGCGCCATGGGCTCGGCCAGGGGGGCATGGTTGTCGGCGCCAAATTTTATTTGCGGTCCGGCAAACCAAACGAGCAGCGCGAAGCACAACAAACCCAGTAGGGCGATAACCAGCGGATTGGAAAATATTTGGCCTAGCTTTTTCATATCCTGATACTTGTGCAAATTTATGGTGGGTTTAGCGAACCATCCCTGATTCGACCTGGGCAAAAAACTGTCTGGGCTATTTATTCGGATGATCGCTCTTGTTGGCCCTGATGCAATTGATTAAGTTGTTCAACCACTGGCTGGGAGCTGGAGTAAAGCCAATAGCGCAGGCCGGTGTAGCTAAAAAATAAAATCGCCACCATAAGCACAGCGACAAACCACAGAGGCAGAAATTCAGTCAGCTGGCTTTTGCTGCTGCCGAGGCCCATCCAACTGGGCGAGAGTGAGCGCTCATAGTCGCCTCTGTGGCGGCGGATAATTGAAAAAAGTTCATCGCGCAACTGCTCCAGTGCCTCTTTGCCGCGCGGGTTAAATCTGTAGCGCCCTTCAAAGCCAAGGCTGATACAGATATAAAACAATTCGATTAGATGCAGATTGTCGCTGGGGGTTTGCCGCAGCTTGTCGAGAATCAGAAATGATTTTTCTCCACCGGACGTTTCGCCGTGAAATACGCTTAACAGCGTGCGCTGCGCCCAGGGGCTCTCGGAGCCCCAGGGCGTGTTGAGTACGGCTTCATCCAATACTGAGCACATCAGGTACCTGGCTGACAGCAGCTGCTCCTGACGCAGCCCCTGATCGCGCAGCCTGGCTTCAAATTCGCGCAGCTCGCTCTGCAGGCGTTGATGCAGGCCGCCTACGTCTGTATGGCGAGCGGTGGAGCGGGTTTTACTAAATACGGCAATTAATTTACTGGCGGCGTTAACAATGGGGTTAAGCCCCTGGCTGGCGGTAAATGCAATAGTGCTTTGGCCCGCATCCCGAATTGGACTTTGCTGCTGCCTGGCTTGCGGCTCATAGTTGTCGCGCGCTGCTGGCGCCGCTCGGCCACCGGGGGTTGGGCGCATAGTGGTGCGCTCGCCGCCGGGCATGGGCTGTTTAAATACGGTTTTATCTGAATCTCTGCCTGACATAAGTATTCCTTTGCGAGGGGCAGAGAAACTTCTCTGACCTTGCTGTGTATCCCGCGTTGGCGCAGCGGATGCGGCTGCGTATCAAGTCAATAAAAGCGCTATTGGCGAATGGCCCAAAATTCCATTTCTATGCCGGGAAAATCGCCGCCCAGATGCAAGGCAAATCCACCTGACTGTTTCAGGTCTTTCCAAAACTCACTGTGTCTGTCCAGTTCGAAATAACAGTAACCGGTGCGGAAGGGAATTTGTCTGGGGGCGACCGGCAGTGGGCGCAGGGCAATGCCTGGCATAGCGGCGTTGACCAGTTCGCGTATGCGCTCAACCGGGCCAATTTTTATCTGCGCGGGCAGGCGAGTGCGCACTACTTCTTCAGCGACATCGGCGCGAACGGCCAGCACATAAGCCGCAGTGCCAATCAGGCTGCGATCGTTAATTTCGGAAACCCTGATGCCGTATTTTTTCTCCACCAGTTGCAGGGCAATTGCCGTTTGCTCGTAGACCATGGTCAGGTATTCGCGCAGGGTGCTAATCAGCGGCGAGAAAGTTTGCTGCAGATTATCGTGCAGATACTCCGGGAATTGCGGCGGGCGCTTGCCTTTGGCGACAAAGGTCGACAGCTCGCCGGCGAGCTGAACCAGCTCGCCAAATAAGGGTTGCGGATGAATGTTTTTGATTTGCCCCAAATGTGCCATATAGGGCTCTGCGCGGTTAATTAACTGCAGCAGCATATAGTCGGCAATTTCCGCGGTGCCGCCGCGGCGCGAATCCGCCAGACGCCCTGCAATGGCTTCGGCGCGATGGTGGAGTAGGCCAACCAATTCGTTAACAAACCCGCTTAATTTGGGCGACGCCTGCAATTCCAGGCTAGTGGGCAAAAAGTTTTCGTCGAGCAAAATGTTTTTGTCGTCGCGCGATTCTGCAATACGCAAAATGCCAATACAGACATAGCCACTGGCATCGTCGGTTTCGAGCAGCAGGCGCATACGCAGTTTGGCAATCTCGACAGGGTGATCCTCACCGCCATCGCGGGAGCTGTCGCGCACTGGCATCTCGCTGGGGAAATAGCGCGCCAGGGCCTGGGCGCTCTCCTTTTTTTGGACGTCTACCGCGCCGTGGCGGCGCACTGGAACAGCCAGGTAAATGAGCTTGTTGTGCAAGCCTGCAGGCAGGTCCAGCACGGCGGGGGCTTCGTCTATATCGGGAAAGCTAAAGGGCGTTCCGTCGGGGAAGATACCCTGGCCTTTTTGCAGCGAAATTTTGCCCAGACGCAATAGCTGCTGGTCCAATTCCAGCTGCTGCAGGCCCCAGGACAGGTCGCCCTGGGGGCGGCATTTGCGTTGGATATAACTTTCAAAATAGCGATCTTGCTGCTGGAAATGCTGGGGATTGATAAACATCCCCTCGGACCAGATAACCTTACTTTCGAGAGACATGGGCTCTATATCCTTGATGCGCGTGCACGAATTATTTTGTAACCAGAGTCAGGCTGCGGCCGGCAATCTGGATAGTTTCCTTGTTGCGGATAACATTATTCTCGGTAACCGGAAAAACTACTTTAAAACTTGAGCCCGGGTATTGTGAAAACTCCGCATAAACCGCGATATAGCGCACACCCGGGTTTAAGACAAAACGCTCTTGGCGCGATTCGCCGGGTGCGAAGGGTTTTAGCTCCTGCTTGCTAATAATGTCTCCGCCAAAAAGATCCTTGTCGCGCTCGTAAATATCAATAAAGTCGGTTTTTTCAAACGTCTGTGCCGATTTGAGTTGGTAGAAACGGACAAACAAAGGCGAGGGGCGATTGCTTTCATCCGGATTAATATCGGCGGCCACTTTAAATACCAGCTGTAAATCTGTGTCCAGATTGAGCATGCCGCCAACGCGACTTTTGGACGACGAGCAGCCGCCAAAAGCCATAGCAAAAACCAGGCAAAGGCCGGCCAGCAGCAACTTTGAACATAGCGATTTATTTCTATTCATGGTGAGTGTCCTTGGGGCGGGAGGCAACCAGACGGCGCAGCTGATCTTCGTAGGCGGTGACAAATTCACTGCCAAACAGGTGTTGAAATGAGTGGTCCATATTGTCGCTAAGGCCCTGGTAATACTCCTGATAACTATTCCAGTACCGGGCCTTTTGCATGCCGGGGAGCAGCCCGCCTTTGCCCTGTTTGGCAAAGCTGGACTCCAGTGGCTCAGGGTTAAATCTATCCATCATGGAATCAAAGCCAGCGCGAATACCGGCGATCATCGCCAGCTGATGTTCGGCAATTTCCTGGAATCCTTCGCGAAACGCCTGTGCCGGGCGTTTAAATGCATTGGACTTTTTGAGAAAAAGATTTTCCAGTGCATCCTCGACATTCACCGAGAACTTCAGCGGATTGTTCTCGATGGGCTGAATGGTGGTGACGTTCATGCGAAATTCGTTTTTGATATTGGCGCGGGAGCGCAAAACACCCAGCATGCCATCCACTATCTCGCGCAGCAGCTCGCCAGATAGCTGCTCAATATCAGCAATGTCTGCCTGGCTCAGCCGGGATTTATCCAGCCCCAAGGCCTCTACTACTCGCGAGCTTTTCGGTTCAGTCGCGCGCGCTTTGCCTGTCTCTGGATCGACTTGGGCGGGCGCCGGATTGACCGTCGACTGGGTTTGCCTTGATCTGGGGGGGGATTCTAATGGCTGTTCATTTGGTGCGGCATTTAGCTGCTGATTTTGCAGCGCTTCCAATACCGCTAATCGCTCTGACAGAGGTACTCGCTCGCGCAGCCCGGGTGCGGGCTGGCGCGGTTCAAGTGCAGTTTTATTGTCGCTGGCCGGGTGAGGTTTGGCTTGCGGCAAACCTGAGGGTTCTGTGCTTGAGGATTCTGTGCCTGAGGTTTTGGGTGCAGGTTTTTGTGTTGGTCGCAAATCCGATGCGGCGGCCCAATTATCGCCGTTGGTTGACGGAGTAATAGCCTTGGCGGGCGTCGCTGGTTTTGGGCGTAGGGGTGCGCTGGGCGCAAGCAAATCATCGGCCCAATCTTCCGGTATGACACTTTCCTGCGTTGAGTCTGGCCACTCCAGCGCCTGATCGAGCGACGGGCTTAGGTCAACACTGGCAAATGAAACCGCTGAAGAATTTTTTGCCCCAGAAGCAATCTCGGCATCGCCTAAAAAATCATCCAGGGCCTGTTTGGCAAATGGGTCTGACTCTCTGCTGTCACTGAGAAAATCACCTGTATGGGCAAAGGGTGAGCTGCTCGCAGCCGATGCTTTAGTGTCTGATGCAAAAGGCGAAGCCTGCCCTGGTGTGCTAAAAGGCGCAGAGTCTGGTGCAGCAAAAAAAGCCAGAGGGTCATTAGATGGGCTGCTAAAAAAATCCTCGGATTTAGCAGTGGAAAAATCGGCGAAGGGATCGTTTGACGGCCTAAGCAGCGGATTCTCTGCTTGATTGCTGTGGTTGCTGCCAAATGGTGAGTTTGACTCAAAGCTTGCAGATGATTGAGCCTCAAGTGCAACCGCAAAACGATAATCGCCCAATTCAATTTGATCGCCATCTGTGAGTGGGCTGCGGCTGCCGCGACCTATGGGCTCGGGTGATCCGTTGATAAATGTGCCATTGGTGCTGCGATCTAAAATAAAAAATTGATTATCGGCAAAGGTAATTTCGCAGTGGCAAGAGGAGAGGAATTTATCCGGGTCGGGCAGTGCCCAGGTATTGCTATCGGCACGCCCCAGGGTGCCGCCACTCTGGCTAAAAATATAATTTGTACGCGAGAGATCTATACCCTCAGGCGCCTTTATTAAGCTGAGTCGCAACGACATATTACAAAAACCCGATTCATTCCATGTGGATTAAGTAATTGCAAAAAAGGGAGGAACTAACAACTTATCCCTGATTAAAACAAATTACCTTATTGGCATATAAAATTGCATGCCTTGCAATAAAAAACGAATGTTATCACGCCCGCAAATGCAGATACCACCGCAAGTTTTGTGACGCATTTCTCTACTTGGCGCTTAAAATGATGTGGGCCTCTAGTTATTTTATTGCGGTAATTATGTTAGCTTTGTCGCCCTAAGATTTGCTGAGCTGATGAGTGGCGTCTATTAACACTAATTGGCAAGTAGATCTTACATTTGCCTGTAGTGCATATGGGATAAGCATATAGATCGGATGAAAGGGAAACTATTTAATGGCCTCGCCTGCAGTTATTGATATTGAAAGTTTGTTGCAGCCAATTGATGGCGAATTTGCTACTGGCAGCGATCCCCGCGACGACTCATCTCCTCTATCCAGTTATCAGATAATTAAAACCGCTCGCTATGCGGCGCGCGATGCTGAAAAAAATAATTTGTATAACGATGGTGCCAGTGATGCCGATGAACACTGGCGCAAAATAATTAACGAAGCCCCTAAGCTCCTCACCGAAAAAGCCAAAGATCTGGATGTTGTTACCTGGTACACCGAGGCCTTAACTCGCCGTTATGGCTTTAGTGGCTTGCGTGACGCACTGCTTTTGGTGGAGGGGTTAATTGAGCGCTATTGGGATAATTTGTATCCCATGCCCGATGAAGATGGCATAGAAACCCGAGTGGCACAATTTGCCGGGCTAAACGGCAAATCCAGCGACGGGGTGCTTATCGCGCCTATTCGCCGTATCCCCATTACTGGCGGTTATACCCCGGGGCCATTTGCTTTTTATCAATATCAGCAGGCAGTGGAGCTGGAGCGTATCTCCAACGAGGATGCCAAAGAGAGCAAGGCCGCCCAATTAGGCTTTTCCTTTGCCTCCATTGAGCAAGTGGTTGCCGCGACAGATAGCCAGTTTTTTGTAGATTTACTTGATGATATTGCACAGATGGTAAACAGCTGTCGCAATTTGGAAACCAGTTTCGAAAACCACTGCGGGCGCGACGAAGCTCCGTCAATGCGTGCGCTGATTAATGTGCTGCAGGAGTGCGCCTCCGCCGTTAACCATATGGCCAAGCATTTGTTACCGGTTGCAGAAGAGTTGGTGGAGCCGGAGCTGGCCGTCGACGCCGAAGGCGCGCCGCAAACGGCTGCACAGGCCAGGGCGGCAGCAAAAGATGAGGCAATAATAAATCGCGAGTCCGCGTTCAAAAAGCTCATTGAAATTGCCCAGTTTTTTAAGAAAACCGAACCCCATTCGCCTGTCTCCTATGCGCTGGAAAAAGCGGTTAAGTGGGGCAATATGGCGCTGGACGAGCTGATTGTTGAGCTTATTCCCGATGATACAGCACGCAAGCATTTCACCATGTTGACTGGCGTTAACGACTTAGAAAATTAATTCACCCACCTAGCCAAAGAGGATTAGGGATTATGTCCGAGAGCATCCACGATAAACTTAAGCGCGTTAGAAAACCTCGCGTCCACATTACCTATGATGTTGAGACCAATGGTTCCATAGTTGAAAAGGAAATTCCCTTTGTGATGGGGGTTATGGGCGATTATTCAGGTGATAACCTGGATAGCAAAAAGTCGTTAAAAGATCGCAAGTTCTCGCAAATTGATCGCGATAATTTCAATGAGATTATGGGAAAGATCAACCCGCAACTGCGTCTCAAAGTAGAAAATATGCTCGAGGGCGATGGCAGTGAGCTGTCGACCAGTCTCGACTTTAAAACCATGGAGGACTTTGAACCTCACCGCTTGGTTGAGCAAATTGAGCCCCTTAAAAAGCTGATGGAAACCCGCAATAAATTGCGTGATCTGCTGACCAAGGCCGACCGTTCCGAAGACCTGGAGAACGTACTCGAAGCTGTGCTGAGTAACACCAGCGCCTTGTCATCTCTGTCTGGCGAGCTGGGGCTGGGCGCTGAAGGAAAAAGCGAGGAATAATTAAATGACTAATCAAGAACAACTTACCGGTCAGACAACTGAAGTTGAAGTTGGCGAACTTAGCTTTCTGGAGCAGGCAATTGGTGCTACCAAGCAGACCTCTCGCGATGAAACCGAAGAGCTTTTGCGCACCCTTACGCAAGAGGCCATGAAAGGCACAGTTAAGTGGGATAAAAACCTCACTGTCACTATTAATGCCGCTATCAATGCAATTGATGAGCTTATGTCCAAGCAGTTGGCGGCGGTTATGCACCAGGAAAAATTCCAGAAATTGGAAGGCTCCTGGCGCGGCCTCAACTATCTGGTCAGCAACTCTGAAACCGGCAGTCAGCTAAAAATTCGCATGCTCAATATCACTAAAAAGGAATTGGGCAAGGATTTGGAAAAGGCTGTTGAGTTCGATCAAAGCCAGATTTTCAAAAAAATCTACGAAAGTGAATTTGGCACCGCCGGTGGTCAGCCCTATGCGGCGCTGGTGGGAGACTATGAGTTCACCACCCATCCGGATGACATCTCACTGCTGTCAAAAATGTCCAATGTTGCCGCTGCTGGTTTTTGTCCCTTCCTCTCTGCGGCAGCGCCAGAGATGTTTGGTTTCGACAGCTTTACCGAACTGTCTAAGCCGCGCGATCTGGAAAAAATCTTTGACAGTGCTGAATACATTCAATGGCGCAGCTTTCGCGACACCGAAGACTCACGCTTTGTGACTCTGACTATGCCGCGTGTTCTGGCGCGCCTGCCCTATGGCCAGGCGACCAAACCGGTAGAGGCCTTTAACTTTGAAGAAGCGGCACGCACTCAGGATGGCCGCCACTCAGAGACAGAGCACAATGATTACTGCTGGATGAATGCTGCCTATGCGCTGGGTGCAACCCTGACTGCGGCCTTTGCTGAAAATGGCTGGTGTACTGCCATACGCGGCGCTGAAGGTGGCGGTAAAGTGGAGGGTCTGCCCAGCCATGTGTTTGTCAGCGACGATGGCGATACTGACCAGAAATGTCCAACCGAAATTGGTATTACTGATAGACGCGAGGCCGAGCTAAGCAAAATGGGCTTCCTGCCTTTGTGCCACTACAAAAATACTGATTACGCGGTGTTTTTTGGTGCGCAAACTACGCAGCGCGCTAAAAAGTATGACGATCCGGATGCTACCGCAAACGCTGCAATTTCGGCGCGCCTGCCTTACATAATGGCCACTTCGCGTATTGCCCACTTTTTGAAAGTTATGGCGCGTGACAAAATCGGCTCCTTTATGGAAGTGGGTGAAGCGGAAACCTGGTTGAATCGCTGGATTAACAATTATGTTAACGGCAGTGAAGGTGCCAGTGCCGAAGCCAAGGCGCAATTCCCGCTGCGCGAAGCCCGCGTAGAGGTGAAGGAAGTTCCAGGCCAACCAGGCGTATTTAATGCTGTGGTGATGATGCGCCCATGGCTGCAAATGGAAGAGCTTACCGCCTCGCTGCGCTTGGTTGCCAATATTCCCAAGGCTGGCTAAGTAATCGGAATTTTTGTGTAGCTAGAGGCGGCGAGAGCCGCCTCTTTTTTCGTACTTCTTTTATTTACCTGGTTTTTAGTACCTAAATTTTCTGCTGAACTGTGAGTGCGCCGGATTAATTCGCTGGCGGTAAAATAGTTTTTGCAGCGCAAATGGATAAACTTGTGACCTCATCAATCGAACAGGATCTGGTTAATCGCTCGGCTACAGCGGCCAGTGAACTGCTGGATGTTGTGTGTGAGCAGCAAGCTTATATATTGAGTCTTGATCAGTTTTTAGCTGAGTCAGACCCGCGTAAAGCCTTGGCCTATTGGTTGGCGCACTATACCGATGGCGCCATGCCATCCTCGATGGTTGAGCTTGAGTTACTGCTAAATCGCGCCATTAGTGAAATCGACCATCTCATTAATGACCAGCTCAATGCGCTAGTTCAAGCCCCTGCATTTAAAAAACTGGAAGCCTCCTGGCGTGGGCTTTGGTATCTCGCCGTGCAGGCGGATAACAACCGCAATATCAAAATCCGAGTGTTGGACATAGCCTGGGCAGAAGTCTGTCGCGATTTGGAAAAAGCGCTTGAGTTTGATCAAAGCCAGCTGTTTCAGAAAATCTATAGCGAGGAATACGGCACCCCCGGTGGCGAGCCCTATGGTGTGCTTATTGGCGATTACGAAATTAGCCACAAGCGCTCGGCTCGCCATACCGAGGACGATTTATCCGCGCTGGCAGCCATGGGGCAGATAGCGGCTGCATCTTTCGCGCCTTTTATCGCCGGGGCCTCCAGTGAATTATTTGGCCTGGATGATTTTTCAACTCTGGGCATGCCGATCAATCTGCAATCCATTTTTAGTCAGCAAGAATATATACGCTGGCGCTCACTGCGCGACAAGCCGGATATGCGCTTTGTTGGCTTGACCATGCCGCGCATTTTATTGCGCAACCCCTACCGCACCACGCCAGGTAGCTATAAAGGCATTTTCTATTTTGATAAGCCAGTGGCCAAAGGCAAATCGACCAGCCTTTGGGGCAATGCCTGTTACGCCTTCGCTGGCATTTTGCTGCGTGAGTTTGCCGGTGTCGGCTGGTTTGGTCACATTCGCGGCGTGCCCAGGGATCAAATTGGTGGTGGTCTGGTAACCAACTTAACTGCACAGAGCTTTACAACAGATAAAGAGGGCCTGGCTACTAAGCCAGTGGTGGATGTCATTATCACCGACACCCAGGAGCGTGAGCTTAGCGATATGGGCTTTATACCCCTGTGTCATTGCTATGACACTGCCTATGCGGCTTTCTACAGTAATCAATCCGTGCAACTGCCCAGGAGTCGTGTGTCCAAAGCGGTAGATGCCAATGCCAAGCTCTCGGCTATGTTACAGCACGTACTCTGTGCATCGCGTATTGCGCATTATTTGAAAGTAATGATCAGGGACAAAATTGGCTCGTTTATTACCGCGCAGGATTGCGAGCAATATTTAATGGAGTGGCTGTTTAGGTATACCACCGGCCGCGATGATTTGGACTGGGAGGAACAGGCGCGCTACCCCCTTCGTCAGGGGCGAGTCAATGTCCATGAGCACCCGGATAAGCCCGGCCAATATTTCTGTGTTATTCATTTGGTGCCGCACTATCAGCTGGATCAAATGGTGTCGGAATTAGAGCTGGTTACCGAATTGATGCAGGCCAGTTAAGAGGGGAATTGACTTTATGCGTCTGGATAAAAAAAAGGAAATTCGCCCTTCAATTCTCGATCGTCTGATCGATAAAGAGCCTCACCTGAATCAGGAGGCCAGTATTGGTCGCAGTCAATATCTGCGCGATTTACGCACCAGTGTCAAACGTGATTTGGAAAATTTGCTCAATACCCGCTTTCGTATGAAGTCGGCACCCGAACATTTGTCTCAGCTGGAGCTGTCGCTGATCAACTATGGCTTACCGGATTTGGCAACGGTCAATATTGCCGATATTGAAAAAAAACGTGAATTTATAAAAAGTCTGGAGCGAACCCTGGCGCGTTTTGAACCGCGCTTTAAAAGCATCAAAGTCCAGCATATAGAAAACAAAGATTCAGGTGATCGCTCGCTGAGGTTTCGCATAGACGCCACCCTTTACGCCGACCCGGCGCCCGAAATTATTGTATTTGACTCAGTATTGGACCCTGTATTCCGAACTGTAACTGTGGAAGAGTCTCACCATGGCTGATGAATTACTCCCCTACTATGAAAAGGAGCTGGCCTATGTTCGCCAGCTGGGGGCCAGGTTTGCCGAAGAGCACCCGAAAATTGCCGGGCGTTTGGGGGTAAGTACTGACACTATTGAAGACCCGCATGTGTCTCGGCTGATTGAAAGCTTTGCCTACCTCAATGCGCGTATTCACCATAAATTGGATGATGATTTTTCCGATATCAGTGATGCCTTATTAACTGTGCTTTATCCGCACTACCAGCGGCCAATACCTTCTATGTCGATTGTGCAGTTTGTGCCAGACACTGAACAATTGGAGGCCAGTTATAAGATTCCCGCGCGCAGCCTGTTGGAAACCGATCCGTTTCAAGGCGAGAACTGTCGCTTTACCAGTATCTACGAAACTGAGCTGCTGCCGCTTAACCTGGAGGAAGCCCGTCTGCTGGGGCGCCCCTTTGCCACGCCGGGGGCAAATGATGCGCGAGGCGCAAATGCAGTGCTTCACCTGAGGCTAAAAACCTTTAATGAAACCTTGCTACTCAGCGAAATTCAGCCGGAAAAATTACGTTTTTTCCTCAAAGGGCAGGCGCAGCACATAAACCCGCTTTACGAATTACTTTTAAACGAGTGTTTACAAATTGCCGTAGCGGAATCGGACGCAGATGTAAAGCCAGCGTTTTTGCCCGCCCAGGCAATAAAGCCCGTAGGTTTTGGCGAAGACGAGGGCTTGCTGCCCTATCCGGCAAGTTCATTTCTAGGGTATAGATTATTAAGTGAATTTTTTGCTTTTCCGGAAAAGTTTTTATTTATTGATATAGTCGGTCTGGCCAAGTTAATGTCAACCAAGGGAGAAGAGGTGAATATCTATATTTACCTTAAATCCTCAAATACTGAATTGGAGCGCAATATCTCGGCGGCCAATTTCGTTCTTGGCTGTAGCCCTGTGGTTAATTTATTTGAGCATCAGGCGGACCCGATAAAGCTCGACCACAAAATCAGTGAATACCCTCTGGTGCCGGATTTGCGCCGACCGCTGGGGTATGAGGTCTATTCGGTGGATCAACTCTCAGGCTTGAGTTCCGCTGGAGAACGCCACGAATTTTTGCCACTTTACGGCATCAAACATCAGCAGTTGGATCTGCGCAACCAGTCCTACTGGTTTGCACGCAGGCAGGCAGCCAAGATGGGCGGCGCCAGCCGCGATGAGGCCAGCGATGTCTTTCTATCGCTGGTCGATTTGAATTTCAACCCCAACTTGCCTGATGACAAAACCCTGTTAATTAAAACCACCTGCAGCAATCGTAACCTGCCGGAAAAATTGCCGTTTAACAGTGAACAACCACGGTTACAGGCGGTGGATGCTTCGCCGCCCTGCGAAAAAATCCGCTGCTTGATTCAACCAACACGGGCGCTGCGCCCTCCGCTTGGTAAAGGCGCCCGCTGGCGGTTTTTGTCCCATATTAACCTCAATCAGTTATCGCTCGTTGGCTCCAGGGATAGTTTAAGTGCGTTAAAGGAAATACTGCGGCTTTATGATTTCAAAGACTCATCAGCTTCGCGCGCGATTATTGAATCCTTGGTCGCGCTTGATGTGCAGGCGATGAGTGCGCCGCTTTTGGTGGATGGCCGCACAGCCCTTTGCCGCGGCCTGGAAATTCAGCTCACCATAGATGATGCCCAGCTATCGGGCAGTAGCAGTTACCTGTTTGCCAGTGTGTTGGAGCACTTTTTTGGCCTTTATTGTTCGGTCAATTCCTTTACCCGTTTGGTTGCAAAACGAAAAAATAAAGAAGGTTTCTTAAAAAAATGTTCCCCACGCGCAGGCGACAAAGAGCTTCTTTAATCGAGCAGCTGTTGGCTGCTCCACAGGATTTTAGCTTTCTGCAGACAGTGCGGCTGGTTGAGCGCGCGCTTATCTATAACGCCGAGACAAATACCCCTGCGGGCAAAAGCGCTACTTATGGCATGGTGGGTGAATTTACCCCGCCGGCTAAAGAGACGCTTGAGTTTTTCACCCGCCCGAGTCTTGCCTTTCCTGAGGCCGAATCCTCTCGCCTGGAGTTGTCGCGAAAAAGTGATTCCGGCGCTATTCGAGCACAGGCAAACTTCTTTGGGTTGCTGGGTACTATGGGGGTAATGCCCTATCACTACACAGAGTTTTTATTGCAGCGGCAAAGGCAGAAGGACGAAAGCTTTGCCCATTTTCTTGATTTATTTAACCATCGTCTGCTTTCGCTGTTTTACCGCGCGCAAACCAAGTATTCCCTGCCGCTCAGTTTGGAACGCAGTCAATTAGCTCAAATTGGCGAAGCCTTTGCCCCCACTCAGGCGCTGTTGTCACTTATCGGCCTGGGCACCCAGCGGCTGCAGAATCGTCTGGCACTGGCGGATCACTCGTTAATTTATTACGGCGGCCTGATGGCTGGCCAGGTGCGTACCGCCTCAGGTTTAAAACGAATGCTGGCGGATTATTTTGGCCTGAGAGTTGAACTCAAGCAATTTATTGGGCAGTGGCAGGACTTAATTGCCGATATTCGCACGCGCATGGGCGATAGTTTTAATCGTCATGGGCAAAATGCCTGCCTGGGTAAATCGGCCATGTTGGGCGCGCGCGCCTGGATCGCTCAAGGCAAAATTCGCCTGGTCATTGGCCCGCTCAATAAACAGCAGCTGGCGATATTTGCGCCGGGAACCAAGGCCTTTGCGGTGATGAACCAAATGGTGCAAATGTACCTTGGCCTGGAGCAAGACTACGAATTTATTATGGAGATAAAACGCGCGGATCTGCCCAAACGTATGCAGATAAGTGCAAAGAGCCCAGCCATTTTGGGTTGGAGCAGTTGGATGATGGGTGAAACCGGCAATCAGCCTGGGATGAGCGAAACAGTCAAAATTACTGTCTCTGCCAAACAAGGTTAAATTTAATAGTTAAGGAAAGAAGCATGATTAATATAGATCTCAAATCTTTGGTAGTTAAACTCAACGAGCCCTGCCGCAATGCTCTTGAAGGTGCCGCCGGCCTGTGTTTGGCGCGCACCCATTACAATGTTGAAATTGAGCACTGGTTACTTAAGTTATTGGAAGTTACCGATTCTGATCTGCACTATGTACTGTCAAAGTTTGAGATTAATCCGGCCAACCTTATCACCCACTTGAACCGCGAGCTGGACGCCATAAAAGGCGGCAATTCCCGTGCGCCCGCGCTGTCGCCAAGCATTGTCGACCTGGCTAAAAATGCCTGGATTCTCGCCTCGGTGGAATATGCTCAGGCGCGTGTTGGCTCTGCCCATTTGCTCGCGGCATTGCTGCTTGATGACAGCCTGAAACGCGCGACAGATCTAAGCAATGGCGAGCTGCGCAAAATTAACCCGGAATCCCTGCGCGAGTTTATTCGCTCCATCGGCGGCGCGACGGGTGAATCCCGTCAGGCAAAAGCGGTAGCCACCAGTGATGAGGCGCCAGCGTCTGCCGCAGGCCCAAGCAATACTCCCGCGCTGGATAAATACACGGTAAACCTTACCGCTGCAGCCAAAAGCGGCAAGATAGACGCGGTCATTGGCCGCGATCAGGAAGTGCGCCAGATCATTGATATTTTAATTCGCCGCCGCCAAAACAACCCCATTCTTACCGGTGAAGCGGGCGTGGGTAAAACCGCAGTGGTGGAGGGGTTTGCCCTGCGCATCGCCCAGGGCGATGTGCCGGATCAATTAAAAAATGTTGCCATTCGCAGTCTGGATCTGGGCTTGCTGCAGGCGGGGGCCAGTGTTAAAGGCGAATTTGAAAATCGCCTAAAATCGGTGATTGCCGAAGTTAAAGCCTCGTCAGAGCCCATCATTATGTTTATCGATGAGGCCCACACACTGATTGGCGCCGGTGGTAAAGAGGGCCAGGGCGATGCCGCTAACCTGCTTAAGCCAGCGCTGGCGCGCGGCGAGTTGCGCACCATAGCGGCCACTACCTGGGCTGAATATAAAAAATATTTTGAGCGCGACCCGGCGCTGACGCGTCGCTTCCAGGTGGTAAAAGTGGAGGAGCCAAGCGAGGCTCAGGCGATCAATATGATGCGCGCGATTACGCCCATGCTGGAAAAACATCACCGCGTGCGTATCCTCGATGACGCTATTGTCGATTCGGTAAAACTCTCCTCGCGCTACATTACGGCCCGTCAGCTGCCGGACAAGTCAGTAAGCCTACTGGATACCGCCTGCGCCCGCGTTGCGCTAAGCCAAAGCGCAACACCTGCAGCCATTGAAGATACCCGCCGGCAAATTATCCAGTGCAAATCCACCATTGAATCCCTGGGCCGCGAAAACGCTGCGCTGGGCAATTACGAACAGGATATTCACGCCCAGGTGCAGCTTAAAGCCGAGCTGGAGGCGCGTCTGGTACAGCAGGAGCAGCAGTGGCAAGCCGAGCGTGAATTGGTGGCTGCAGTGCGCAAACTCCAGGGCGAAATTGAAGAGGCCTTCCATAAGGGCGACCCGGAAAAAGTCGATTCTGGTTTAAAAGCCCAGCTGCAGGATTTGCGCGTACAGCTACAGGAGTTGCAGCAGGAGACGCCTTTGATACAGGTTAACGTCGACAGCCAGGCTATTGCCGAAGTGGTCGCCAATTGGACAGGCATTCCAGTAGGCAAAATGGTTTCCGATGAAATCAAATCCATTTTGAATTTGCAGGATACCCTGGGCCAGCGGGTTATTGGTCAGTCCCATGCACTTGAGGCGATTGCGCAATCCATACGCACTTCGCGCGCTGGTTTAACTGACCCGCGCAAGCCAATCGGCGTATTTTTTATGGTGGGTTCCAGCGGTGTCGGCAAAACTGAAACTGCACTGGCGCTTGCCGATATTCTCTACGGCGGTGAGCAAAATATTACTGTGATTAACATGTCCGAATTTAAAGAGGAGCATAAGGTTTCCATGCTGCTCGGTTCGCCGCCAGGTTATGTTGGCTATGGTGAAGGCGGTGTGCTCACCGAGGCTGTGCGTCGCAAGCCCTATAGCGTGGTATTGCTGGACGAAATGGAAAAAGCTCACCCAGGCGTGCAGGATGTGTTTTACAACCTGTTCGATAAGGGCACCATTAAAGATGGCGAAGGCCGCGATATAGATTTCCGCAACACCGTCATCATCATGACCTCCAACGCCGGTGAGGAGCATATTCGCGCTATGTGCGCCGCCTCCGAAACTCGCCCAGAGCCAGAGGTGCTGCTGGACAACTTCCGCCCGCAATTGCTGCGCTACTTTAAGCCGGCATTTATCGGCCGCACCACGGTGATTCCCTATTACCCACTGGGTGATGAGGACCTGCTGAAAATCTGCCAAATCAATATGAAGCGCATCAGCAAACGCGTTAAAGAGCATTACGATGCTGAATTCACCTATGGCGAAGAAGTGATGCTGCATCTGCTGGCGCGCAGCCAGGAGGTAGATACAGGCGCGCGCAATATCGAAAACATTTTGACGCGCACTCTGCTGCCAGCTATGGCCGCCGAATGTCTGGGTAAAATGGCCATGGGTGAAGCAATTAGCAAAGTGCATGTAGACGTTAATGAAGAGGGGCAGTTCAGCTACCAAATTTCTTAATGTCTGCCGCTGCCAAGTATGCCGGGGAGCCGTGAGGCTCCCTGTTATTTTCACCCTGCTGAATGTGCTAACAGTATTCGTAACTCGCCATGATTTTTTTGTCTGCCCATAACTTGCGCTTAGCCTTGGTTGCCATCTGCTTTTTGCCCTGGCTGGCTTTGGCCAAGCCGGTTGTCCCTGAGGTCGCAAATCCAAACCTGGTTGAAGACGTCGAACAGGCGATTGATCAGGCAATGCTACAGCTGGAGCAAAACGCTCAGCTTATTAAACCGCACAACCTAAAGCAGCTGCAGCAGCAGGTGGAGGCTCTGGCGACCAGTCAGCCAATTCAGGCGCTGCTGCTGTTAAGGAAAAATAAAAACCTGCTTTTGGCCAAAGGCAATAGCGGTGAAACCCAAGCGCTGATTCACACAGCCCTAAGCCTGCAGGATGGCGCTTTTGCGCGTGCGCTAATGGCCGACTTTTCCGCTGGCGCCGATGACTATGCACTGGCGCGCACCCGCTTTGAATTGGCAGGATACCTGGCCGCGAATTTGCGCTGGTCAGACGTTTTGCAGCAGCTGCAGGACAAAGAGATTTTTGATCGATTGCCCCTGGAGCAAGCGCCAGAGGCGCAATTGCTGGTAGGCACCGCTTTGCAAAAATTAAAAAAGCATCGCCAGGCAATTGCTGTTTACGAAAAAATTAAACCGGGAACCTCTGCCTATCGCCTGGTGTTGCTCAACATGGCCACGGCCTATTTGCGTCAGGATTGGTGGACAGATGCTCAGCTGGCGCTGGAAAAATCGCTGGCGCTGAATGCCGGGTCGCCAACCGACCTGGATTATCGTATGCACACTGTGCTGGGCTTTGCCCAATTGCAATTTGGCTTTTATCGCGATGCGCGCAGCAGCTTTCGCCAGGTTGGGCTGGATAATCAGTACACCAGTCGCGCGCTATTCGGCCTGGGTTTGGCTGCGCTAAACCAAAAAGATTACGCCGGTGCGCTCAATGCTTTTAGTCGCCTCAGAGCGATAGCTAAGCCAGATATTTCCGTGGCCGAATCCTATTTGCTCTACGCCTTTACCCTGCGTCAAATGCAGCAGTTAGACGCAGCGCTCTCTGCTTATCAAGAGGCTGTGGGTTATTACCAGGGCCTGCTGGCCGCCGCGGCAGATAGTTCGCGGCAATTCCTGCGCGCCGACTATGGTCAGGATCCACTGTTAATCAGCCTGAATAAAAAGCAGCAGATATTGGCCGCGCTAATAAATACCAATACCCAGGCCAATATCTCAAACACACAGCTGCAAAGCCTTCAAGCCGTTGTCAATCACGCCTTAAGCCGCCGCCGCGCACAACTGTTTGCGGCAGAGCAGGCAGATGTCGAAAGTTATCTCAGCCAATCAAAATTTGGGCTAGCGTCACTCTATGATCAAAAGTAACTGTTCCTCCAGGTTGTTGCACCTGCTGCCGCTGGTGTTTATCGCCTCCTGCGCGCAACCACCACAAAAGCCGCCAACGCTTGCCGACTGGGATACGCAAAATGCCGGCAGCAACCAGGCGCCGGTTTTTGTTGCACCCAAAAGCCAGGCTGAAGTGCAAAAGGCCTATGAAGACTATTTGCAGGGGGCGGGTGAAGAGGAGAAGGGGAGGCGGGCCGCTATCCGCCGCTTGGCCAGATTGGAAATGGACAAGCTGCGCGCGATAGAGACCAAAAGTGCAGATGCCGACAAGGCGCAGCTGTTAGATGAGGCTCAGGCGCAAAGCCTGCGCAAAACCGTAGAACTGTTGCGTTCAAGCCTGGACGAATTTCCCAAGGCCAAGGATGCAGATTTAACGCTTTATCAGCTGGCGCAAAGCTACGAAAAACTGGGCATGGCCGATGAGTCACTGGCGGCATTGCGCCAGCTGACGGAGCGCTTTCCGCAGTCGGCCTATTTTGCCGAGGCGCAATTTCGCTCCGGTGAATTTGCATTTTTGCAGGAGGATTACCTGAATGCAGAAATGGCCTATACCGATGTGGTATTTGCTGGCGAAGCCCATCCACTTTATGAAAAAGCTTTGATGAAACGCGGCTGGGCGCGCTTGAAACAGCAGTTGTATGGGGACGCCAGCGAAGATTTTATTGGCGCTATCAAGCATCGCCAATTTGGCAACTATCAAACATTGTCCGCCAGCGACAAGAACGATTACGAAGAATACCTGCGCGCGCTAACCCTCGCTGTGCGCGCCAGCGACGACTTTGCCGGGCTGGACAATTATTTTACTGAGCCGGGTGATACTGCTTATATTTTTAAAGTTTACGCCCTGGCCGCGCGCTTTGAATTGCGCGATAAAAACTATGCCCGCGCCGATAAGCTGATGGAGAGTTTTATTGCGCAGCACACCCGCGCAGCAGAAGTGGCCGATGCGCGTTTGCAGCAGCTGAGTATTTTGCGTCTGTCTGGCGCCAAGGATAAATATGCACTGGCATTGGCGGCGTTTTATAGCACCTATGGGCCGGATTCCAGCTTTTGGCGCGAGCATAAGGGCGCTGCGAATTACACCGAAATTGTTGAAGCCCTGCGCGCTAATATGTTGATTTTGGCCGATGCCGAGCAAAGCGCTTATCGCCAGCATAAATCCAATCAGGCGCTGCAGCAGGCGCAGCTCTGGTATCAGCGCTATCTCAAATATTTTAATAACTACGCCCGTCAGGATAAGGTGTATATCGCTTATGCCGAGCTGCGCGCTGCGCAAATGGATTACGTTGAGGCACTTAGCCTGTTTGAGCGGGCGGCCTATGATGGCGATATTGTGTTGGATAAAGAGGCGGCCTATGCCTGTATCGACCTGAGCGACAAGTTGGTGCAACAAAGTCAGCAGCCAGGCCCCTGGCTGGATAAATTGTTTAGCTATGCCAGCCGTTCAATTCAGCTGTACGGCAGTGAACCGCGCTATCAGGATTTGTCGCTGCATGTATTGGAGCTTGCCTACCAGCACCAGCGCTATGATGCGCTGTTAAGTTTGAGCGAGAGCCTGCCCAATAGCATGCCTGAGCCATTGTTTAATCAGGTCAATTATTTAAAAGCCCTGGCCTATTTAAAACTGCAGCAGCCTTTAGATGCTGAGGCACTGCTAAACCCCCTGGTAAAAGCCAGCAGGGACACCAAGCAGGATAAAAACCAGGCTAAATATCGCGAGGCGTTGGCCCTGGCGATTTACAATCAAGCAGGGGCTTTGCAGGGGCAGGGTGAAGTCAAGGCGGCTATTAATCAGTATGCGCGCCTGGCCAAAACCCTACCGGACGCCTCCATTGCCGGCGACGGGCTTTACGATGCGATTAGCCTGGCGGTAACCAATGAGTTCTGGCCCGAAGCGGCAGCGGCTATTGAGTTGTTCCAAAAAAACTTTCCCCGGCATTCGCTGTACAAAGACGCAACGCGGCAGCTGTCCATGGTTTACTTAAAACTGGGCGACAGTGATAAAGCGGCCAGCGTATTTGAATCTATCTCGGCGCAGGATTCGGACAAGTCGGTACAAATGGCCGCGCTCTGGCAGGCCGCAGAGCTTTACCTTGCCCAGCATAAAACCCTCGATGCAATGCGCGCTTTCAGCAATTACGCTAAAACCTACCCCTCGCCCTTTGCGCAAAATCTGGAGGCGATGAATAAGCTGGTTGGCCTTTACGAGCAGAGCGGCAAGCGCACAGAGGCCAATGACTGGCGTTTTAAAATGCTCGCCGCCGATCGCAAAACCTCGTCCGTACAAAAAAATTCGCGCACGCAAACGCTGGCGGCGCAAGCAGCGCTTAATTTGGCTGATCAGGAGCTGGCACAGTTTCGCGCCGTGCGCTTGGTCGAGCCCCTGGCGAATCATTTGCGCTTGAAGAAAAAACATATGCAGAGCGCGATTGGTTTATATGGCCAGGCGGCGGCTTATCAGCTCAGTGACATTACGCTGCAATCCACTTACAGCATTGCCAATATTTACCAAACTTTTTCCAAGTCGCTGCTCGACTCCCAGCGCCCTGCGGGGCTAGCGGGCGATGAACTGGAGCAGTACAACATGTTGCTCGAGGATCAAGCCTTCCCCTTCGAGGAAAAAGCCATAGAGTTTTACGAGATCAATATGGCGCGCACCGCGGAGGGCGCTGTGGGTCCCTGGATTGTGCAGAGCATGCAGGCGCTGCAGCAGCTGTTCCCCTCGCGCTATAGCCGCGCGGCCAAGCTTGCGGTTTATCGCCCGCAGCTTGAGTTAAAGCGCTCGCTCAGTGATATCCAGCAACCGCAAGCCGAGGCCAACTAGTATGAGATTTCACAATTACTTTAGCTTTGCGGCCCTGGTAATGGTGTTACTGGCGTTGCTTGGCGGCTGCTCCAGCTCGCCAAGCAAGCCTCAGACTGAGGCGCAAAACCCATCGGCAACAGCTGCTGTGGCCCAGGCGATTCAGCCACTCGCATCTGCGTTTGGTGACGACTATAGGCGCGCGCAAACCCAGCTGAACGCCGGGAACTATACCCAGGCGCTGGCGCTGCTAAAAAAAATCACTACCGCCAATCCCGGCTACCCGGATGCCTGGGTTAATCTGGCGCTGGCCTATTACGGACTCATGCAATACCCGGCGGCAGAGCAGGCAATCAATCGTGCCCTGGCGTTGGAAAATACCTCGGGTGAAGCCTTTGCGCTAGCCGGGTTGATTCAACTGGCTCAGGGGCAATACCAGCAGGCGGAGGCCAAATACCAGCTGGCCATTAAGCTGCAGCCCAATTGCGCTAGCTGCCATTACAACCTGGCGCTGCTCTACGATCTGTATTACCAGGATCTGCCCAGGGCGATTACTCAATACCAGGCCTATCTCGACCATATCACCACGACCGATGATGACACCCAAGCCTGGATTGAAGAGCTAAAACGCAACCAGGCGCGCAACGCCGGGCGATAAAAACCGGGCAATAGCCGAGGAGAATGCCGTGAAAACAAAACTCTTGTTAATTGCCATGGGGCTATTAGTGTTGGCCCGCGTGGGCGATGCCCAGGAACAATTGGACGATAGCGACTCGCCCAATATTCTTTACGTGGTGCCCTGGGTGGAAGTGCCGCAAAAAAAAGTGCAGGACCCCAAGTTGGTTATTCACGATTTGATGGGCGACTTATACGAGCCGCAGCTACCGGATGAGTTTTAACGGGTAAATGCAAAGCTAGGTAAAAAGTCCATATAGGTTTTCGCTAGGGGCTTGGAAAGTTAACTGGTGTACAAGTATAGTTATTGTCCTTATGACAATTAATATAACTTCGAACATAAAGAGACTCCGGCCATGAAATCTACGCTAGTTAACGCCGCTCGTCAGCTGCTGATACCTCTACTCCTGCTATTCAGTCTGCCCGCTTTGGCGGATGTGAGCCTGCCTAAATTACTTAGTGACGGCGCTGTGCTGCAGCGCGGCAAGCCGCTGCATATCTGGGGTTGGGCGGATAAAGGTGAGCAGGTGACTGTGACCTTTGCCGGTAAAACCCTGAAAACTACCGCTAAGGATGGCAGCTGGTCGGTGAGCTTCCCGGCAATGAAAGCCGGTGGCCCCTACAGCTTGAAGGTGACAGGCAACAATAGCCTGGAACGCAAGGATATTCTGCTGGGCGATGTCTGGATTGCCGCAGGCCAGTCCAATATGGAGCTGCCGCTGCGCCGGGTGAAATATCAATATCCGGGCTTAATTGAGCATACCCAGCTGCCGCAAATCCGCGCCTTTGGCTTTCCGCTCAATTACGAACTTAAACAGCCCCTCAGTGATTACCCCTCAGGTAGCTGGAAAACCGCTACACCGGAAAATTTATCCGAGTTCTCTGCGGTGGGCTTCTTTTTCGCGCGCAAACTCTACGAGGAAAACAAAGTGCCTGTGGGCCTGATTGTGATCCCGGTGGGCGGCTCGCCGCTGGAGGCCTGGGTGGGCGAAGCCGCGCTGAAAGATTTCCCCCAGTATCTGCAGAAGTTGGCGCCGTTTAAGGATGACGCCTATGTGCAGCAGACCATTGCCCATGACAAGGCGGCTAATGATGCCTGGTATGGCGGTTTGACCAAGGCAGATTTGGGCCTGGCGCAACACTGGGAAGCCGCTGGCTTTGATGACAGCCAATGGCAGAGCTTCAAGGTGCCAGGCTATGCCAAGGCCCAGGGCATAGACTTTGGCAATGGCAGTATCTGGCTGCGCAAACACATCAATCTGAGCGAGGCTCAGCTGGCCAAATTGAATGGCGATGCGACCCTCTGGCTTGGCGCCATAGTTGATGGCGATCAGGTGTATGTAAACGGCCAACTGGTGGGCCAGACGGGCTATATGTATCCACCACGCATTTACTCAGTGCCAGCCAAGCTGCTTAAAGCGGGCGACAACACTATCGCGATTCGCATCACCAGTTACAGCAACAATGCCGGTTTTGTATTGGATAAGCGCTATGCGCTGGACTTGGGGCGCGAGCAAATTTCCCTGGCTGGCGATTGGCATTACGCCATAGCCGCCAAGATGGGCAATATGGAGCCCACCACCACATTGCATTACCTGCCCACATCACTTTACAAGGGGCGTCTGGCGCCGGCGTTTAATATGGGTATCACCGGCGCCATCTGGTATCAGGGCGAATCCAATACTGATCGCGCGGCGGAATACGCGCGCCTGTTCCCGGCGCTGGTGGCCGATTGGCGCAAGCAGTTCAAGCAGGGCGATTTCCCGGTGGTATTCGTGCAGTTAGCTAACTTTTTAGCGCCCAAAACCGAGCCAGGTGAGAGTAACTGGGCTGCATTGCGCGAAGCCCAGCGCCAGTCGCTGAAAGTGAAAAATACCGCTATGGCGGTAGCGCTGGATCTGGGTGAGTGGAACGATATTCACCCGCAGCACAAGCAGGAAGTGGGCGAGCGCCTGGCGCTGGGGGCGCTCAAGCTGGCCTATGGCCATAAAAAACTGCTCAGTTCTGGCCCGCGCCTGCACAGGGTCAAAGCCAAGGGCGATACTCTGGTGCTCAGCTTTAGCGATGTGGGCACAGGCCTGGTGGCCAAGGGCGGCGAGCTGCAGCAGTTTGCCATTGCTGGCGCCGACAAAAAGTTTGTCTGGGCCAAAGCCAGCTTAAGTAAAGACACAGTCACCCTAAGCGCGCCTGGTGTCAGCAAACCGGTTTGGGTGCGTTATGCCTGGGCGGATAATCCCGCCGGGGCAAATCTGTATAATAGCGCCGACCTGCCTGCATCCTCCTTCGAGGCGAGCGCTCACTAACCCCGGAGCGCCGGTGCGGGCTTAACCTGCACCGGTGCTGCGTTTGAATTCTTCCTCTGCTCCCACTCCCTTACCGTCTCAGGTCGTCATTATTGGCGGCGGCCCGGCTGGCCTTATGGCGGCCGAAGTCATCGCCCAGGCTGGCTATTGCGTCGATCTGTTTGATGCCATGCCCTCGGTGGGGCGCAAGTTTTTGCTTGCCGGTGTCGGCGGCATGAATATCACCCA
The DNA here is from genome assembly GCA_966248255.1 of uncultured Cellvibrio sp. Taxonomy (GTDB): domain Bacteria; phylum Pseudomonadota; class Gammaproteobacteria; order Pseudomonadales; family Cellvibrionaceae; genus Cellvibrio. The sequence goes on along the minus strand of CBIMZH010000001.1, from coordinate 4,879 downwards.
TGGCGAGGCTGCCGATAAATTCCTCAGCCGCTACCGCGAGGCGGCCCCCTGGCTGGCGCCTTACCTGGACAGCTTTGGCGCCTCGGCGCTGCGCGACTGGATACACGGCCTGGGCATAGAAACCTTTGTCGGCAGCTCGCAGCGAGTATTCCCCGTGGATATGAAAGCGGCGCCGCTGCTGCGCGCCTGGCTGCACCGGCTGCGCGAGCTGGGGGTGCGCATACACCCGCGCCATCGCTGGCTGGGCTGGGCTGAAACTGGCGAAGTGATCATTGCCGCAGAGTCTGGTGAGCGGCTGCAGCTGCGCCCCCGGGCCCTGGTGCTGGCCTTGGGGGGCGCCAGCTGGAGCCGCCTTGGCTCTGATGGCCGCTGGCAGCCCTGGCTGAGTGAGCGGGGGCTTAAGGTCAATGAGCTGCTGCCCAGCAACTGCGGCTTTGAGGTGGATTGGAGTCAGGATCTGCGCGAAAAACACGCCGGTGCCCAGCTGCACACCATTCAGCTGAGTTTTACCAATAGCCAGAATCAAACCCAGAGTCTGCGCGGCGAGGCTATTCTCAGTGAGTACGGCGTTGAAGGCTCGGCGATTTATGCGCTTTCAGCGCCGCTTCGCCAAGCTTTAAGTGAGCCGGGGGGCGCAACCTTGCATCTGGATTTGGTACCGGACCATTCCGCGGACTGGGTGTTAATGCAATTGCAAAAACCGCGCGGTAAAAATTCGCTAAGCAATTTTTTGCGCAAGCAACTGCACTTAACGCCGGTAAAAATTGCGCTGCTGCGCGAGCTGACCAGCCGCGAGGAATTTGAGCATCCTGAACTCCTGGCCAGGGCGGTAAAAAAACTGCCCATTCAGCTTAAGGCGAGTCGCCCCATAGACGAAGCTATCAGCAGTGCCGGTGGTGTGGCTTTAACCGAGTTGAATGCAAATTTAATGCTCAACCAAATGCCAGGTGTATTTTGCGCAGGTGAAATGCTGGACTGGGAGGCGCCTACCGGCGGCTATTTGTTAACGGCTTGTTTTGCCACAGGGCGCGCGGCAGGCCAGGGAGTGATTGCTTATTTACGCCAATAACTTTTCCCGGGTTTTAATTATCGGCTACGTTTGGCCGGAGCCCAATTCCTCTGCCGCGGGCAGCCGTATGCTGCAACTGGTGCGGCTGTTTGCCGAGCGTCAGGTGCAGGTGGTATTTGCCTCGGCGGCGGCGCTGTCGGAGCACAGGTTTGATTTGCGCAGCCTGGGGGTGGAGGAAAAAACCATCGCCCTTAACTGCTCCAGCTTTGATGACTATGTGCGCGAATTAAAACCCGACCTGGTGCTCTTTGATCGTTTTTTTACCGAAGAGCAATTCAGTTGGCGCGTCGCCCAGGCCTGGCCCAGTGCCATGCGCGTGCTCAATACCGAAGACCTGCACTGCCTGCGCCATGCGCGCCATAAACTTTTGCGCAGCGCGCAAAAACTCTTGGCCGAAGGCCAGCATTTGAGCGAGCGCGAGCGGCAATCGGTAGTGCCGGTATTGACTGAGGGCATAGAGCTTTACGACGCTATGCTCGACGAGGATATGACCCAGCGCGAAGTCGCGGCCATTTTTCGCAGCGACCTGACCCTGATGATTTCCGAATTCGAAATCCAATTGTTGCAGGAATATTTTGCCGTACCCGCCGAGCTGCTCTGCTATTGCCCATTCCTGGAGGCGAGCCCGGCGCGCATCGAATCCGAGTTGCCCGACTTTGATGAGCGCAAACATTTTATCGCCATAGGTAATTTCCGCCACGAACCCAACTGGGATGCGGTGCTCTGGCTCAAATATCAGTTGTGGCCGCTGATTCGCGTGCGCGAACCCAAGGCCGAGCTGCATATTTACGGCGCCTATCCACCGCCCAAGGCAACCCAGTTGCACAGCCCGCAAGAGGGTTTTTTGGTAAAGGGCTGGGCCGAAAAAGCCTTTAATGTGATGCAGCAGGCACGGGTGTGCCTGGCGCCTTTGCGCTTTGGCGCGGGCATTAAAGGCAAGTTGATGGATGCCATGCGCTGCGGTACACCCAGTGTGACTACGGCTATAGGCGCCGAGTCCATGCATGGCGACTTGCCCTGGGGTGGCGCCATTTGCAATTACCCTCATGAGTTTGCCGAGGCGGCAGTAAACCTTTACAACCACAGAGCCGACTGGCTGGCTGCGCAGCATGCCGGCTTTGATATTTTGCGCGATCACTTCGCCCGCGAGTTTTACGATCTGGCGCTCTGGCAGCAACTGGTGGCGCTGCGTGAAGAGCTGGACAGCGCGCGCAAGAAAAATTTTGTCGGCCAGATGCTGCGCCATCACCTGTGCCAGAGTGCGCGTTTTATGGGGATGTGGATTGAGGCTAAAAATCGCAAACCGGAGCAGGAGTAGTTGGCGCGGCTAATGCTTTGATATTAGTTTGCGCAACGAATATCACGATTGTTTCGGCCTTAGTTGGCGCCAATAAATTCGACGCGATTGCGCCCCAGGCTTTTGGCTTGATACAGCCCCTGGTCGGCGCGGTGCAGCAACTGCTGGAATTTTTCATCGCCGGGCATTAATTCACTGACCCCGATACTGATGCTCAGGCTGAGCTTGTGGTGGCCGTCAATCGCCAGCGGCGCCTGGGCAATTTTGCTGCGCAGCCGCTCGCCAAAATGGCGGCCATCTTCCCCGCAGGTTTGCGGCAAAAATAGTGCAAATTCCTCGCCGCCAATGCGCCCCATAACATCGGAGCTGCGCAGTGCGCGTTTGATGTTGGCGGCAATTTTTTTCAGGGTGCGGTCACCAAGCTGATGGCCATAGGTGTCGTTGACTGACTTGAAAAAATCTATATCTATCATCAGCACAGTCAGCGGTGAGTTGTAGCGCAGCGAGCGGTTAAATTCTTTTTGTGCCAATTCAAAAAAGCGACGACGATTGTTTACATTGGTGAGTGCATCTGTCTGCGCCTGCTTGCGCAGTTTTTCGCGCAACAAATAGAGCTCGCTAATGTCGGTGGAAAAACCTATAAGTGCGCGCCTGTTGTCCAGCCAGTCGATGGGGACTTTTTTCGACCAATAATAGGACTTGCGCCCGCTGCTCTCTTTAAATATTTCCTCGCCTGTGTGGGGCGCGTTGGTGTCAAACACCAACTTGTCCAGCTGCCAGAACTGGTCGGCAATGTCGGCGGCTATAACTTCTTTATCCTGCTTGCCAATAATCTCCTGCGGCAGCTTGCCAAACAGCTCGGCAACCTTGTTGTTGACATACAAAAAGTTGCGCTCGCTATCCTTCATATACACATGGGCGTCAATATTATTCAGCACTGTGTCGAGCAATTGGCGCTGCTCTTCCACCTGCTTCTCCAGGCGTTTGCGTTGGGTAATATCGGTGGATATCCCCGAGAGGCCGATGATTTCACCCTTGGCGTTGCGAATTGGGGTTTTAACGCTCCAGTAGATACGGGTTTCACCGGTTTCGCGAATCAGATTGGTCTCCTCGCGCTCAACCGTTTGCCCCAGCTCTAACACCAGACGGTCGTTTTGGATGAGGTCGTCGAGAATATCCAAATCGAAAAAAGCGTAATCATCTTTGCCAATGATGGCTTCGGCGGGCAGTTGGAAGAGGGCGCAGACATGGCTGTTGACATAGGTGTAGCGGCCCTTGGCATCCTTGGTAAAAATATAGGTGCCAAGGCTGTCGAGCAGGGTGCGCAGGCCTTGAAGTTCGGCGACTGAGGCCTCGGTTTGCGTGGCTTTATTATTCATTATCTGCTCGGCAGTAAGATTTTTGCCCTAGCCTAAAGGATTTCGCCTGGGCCTAACGCTGATGTATATCAACTATAGGTTTAACCCGCCGAGGTGCAAATGTAAAAAAGGGCGCCGTAGCGCCCCTGTTAGAACTTCATTGCATCTGAGTTTTCGCCAAACCAGTGCTCTTTTTGGTTGGCGTAGGCATACTGCACTGTCAGCCCGGAATTGCCATAACCCTGGAAGTAGGTGATATGGACCTGGTGCTTGCCCGGCTGCAGTTGAACGAAGCAGGCCTGTACCGAGAAGGGCCTGTCCCTTGGATGCTCACAGAGTTTTTTGCCATCCACACTCAGGTTAAACCCATCGTCGCTGCCCACCATAAAGCGGTATTGGCCGGCTTTCAGTGTCTCAACTTCATGGTCTATATCGACAAAGAAGTCGTCGTTATAGCCGGCGATATTGCCCAGGGTGGGGTGACTAAAGCGCTCTTTCACGCGCAGATTAAGCTTGTCCACCCAAACCACTTTGGTCAGCTGCACATTGCGCGGCTGGTTGATGTCGGCGATGCTGACATTGTTTTTGGTAATGACCAGCTTGACGACTTTGTCGATGGAGGGCGGAATTATGCGATGCAAAATAATCGCGACTATCAATAGCCAAAGTAGACTGAAGGCCCAGTTTTTAGTTAGGAATTTATTCATATTAACGCACCACCTGAAGTTGCCAGAAGGTAAACCAGTTGCGCAGGTTAAACTGGTCTTCGGTTAAGCCTATGCCGTAGGTGAAGGGCGCGAAAAAAGCGAACACGCTAATCACCAGCAGCGCAAACAGGCTGGCATTGATAATGGTGTGCTTGTTATTGGAGAGAACCTCATCGCGGAAGATGTAGGTAAATACCAGGGACAAATTGACCGCACCTATTACCAGGGGCACCAGATAGTGGTAGAGGTACATCACCCGCTCAATTTGCATAATGGCAATCATGTAGCAGAGGTAGAGGCAGGTGAAGGCGCTGATCCAATGGAACAGGGTTTCATCCTTTACCGCATTGCCATAGACGTAGCGGCCGATAATCAGGCCGGACGACAAAATAATCCCCGCCAGCACCGAGAGCCAGACAATTGGGTTGCCGATCAGGTATTTGTATTT